>JBKJOD010000022.1:0-3231 GCA_046593245.1 Phycisphaerales bacterium | reverse complement strand
GCGGCAACATGCCGCAGTTGACGCTCCGATCGGCGGCGACAGGATTCCTGCTCGGCGGAGTGCTGAGCGCGACCAATCTCTATATCGGTGCCAAGACGGGCTGGACGCTGGGCGTGGGGCTCACGAGCGTCATCCTGGCGTTCGCGGCCTTTAAGGTGATGGCGACGCTTGGGTCCAAGGACATGACAATCCTTGAGAACAACGCCTCTCAGAGCGTCGCGACGGCCGCCGGGTACATGACCGGCCCGCTCATCTCGGGCATTGCGGCGTACATGATGGTGACAAACACCGTCATGCCGTGGTGGCAGATGCTGCTCTTCAACGTGGTGCTCAGCATCCTCGGCGTCCTTGTCGCATTCCCCCTCAAGCGGCGATTCATCAATGACGAGCAGGCCCCGTTCCCGGAAGGCGCGGCCTGCGGCGTGGTTCTCGACACGCTCTATACCTCAGACCCCCGCGTCGGACTGTTCAAGGCCAAAGTTCTCACCGCCGCTGCGCTCTTTGCGGGCGGTCTCAAGTTCCTCAGCGGCGAGTCCTACCAAACATTCCTGCAAGCCAAACTCTTCGGCCTCCAGAAAGTCATCTGGCTCAGCGAGTCTCTGGACAAGTGGTACTACGACCTCGTCGCGGCCGGGAAAGCCACTGTTCCCACCATCAACGGCGTGGATATCCGCAAGCTCGGCCTTTCCCCCACGCTCGAGCTCGCTATGTTCGGCGCTGGCGGCCTGATGAACATTCGCTATGCCATCAACATGTTCCTCGGCATGGTCGCCGCGTATGCCATCGCCGCCCCGATCGCCATCGGCAACGAGTGGGTCAAGCGCAAGGGCGTCGTGCTTCACCCCGGCGACGCCTTCGGCTTCCGCGATGTCCTCACCGGCTGGCTCCTCTGGCCCGGCGTCGCCATGCTGGTCTGCGCCTCGATGACGGCCTTCTTCGCCAAGCCCAAGGTCATCATCTCCGCGTTCACCGGCCTCTTCGGCAAAAAGCAACAAGGCGCGGACATTCTCTCGCACATCGAGGTCCCGCTGAAGGTCTCGTGGATCGGAATCCCCATCGTCGGCGCGATCGGCGTCACCATGGCCCACGCCTGGTTCGGCGTGCAATGGCATCACGGCGCGCTCGCCATCCTTCTCACCGTCGTGCTCACGCTCATCGCGGCCAACGCCACCGCCGCGACCAGCATCACGCCCACCGGCTCGCTCTCCAAGATCACCCAGTTCACTTTCGGCGTGATGAACCCCAAGCATCCGCCCACCAACCTGATGACCGCGACTATCACCACCGAGGTCGCCTCCAACGCCGCCAATCTGTTGATGGACATCAAGCCCGGCTACATGCTCGGCGGCAAGCCGCGCCATCAGGTCTGGGGGCACATCATCGGCATCGTCGCCGGCGCATGCGCCTCCACGCCTCTCTTCTACCTCCTGTTCATGAACAGCTACAAGCCGGGCGACGACATCCAGTCCACGCTCGTGACCGAGAAGTTCACCTTCACCGCCGCGCTGCAGTGGAAGGGCATCAGCGAGTTCATCCAGGGCCTCACCGGTGAGGGCGGCCTGACCGCCATCATCCACCCCAGTGCGCTGAACGTCATGGCCGCCGCCGCCATCATCGGCGTGGTCTTCGAGCTGGTCCGTGTTTTTTCCAAGGGCAAGTCCCCCTTCGCTCCCGTTGCCTTCGGCCTGGGCATCGTCCTCCCGCCGGACTCAACGCTCTGGATGTTCCTCGGCGCACTCTTCTTCTGGACCTGCGGCAAGCTTCTGGGCAAAAAAACCGACGGCGACTCGCACGCCCCCGGTTCCCCCGAAAGCGGCAGTTTTCTGAAACGCGTCTTCGTTGACACCCACGAGCCCAGTTGCGCCGGCCTCATCGCTGGCGCGGCCCTTGTCGGCATCGGCGACATCCTCGTCAAGGCCTTCTTCCTCTGAGCTATTTCCTTCCTGCCTGGATGCCTCTGTGCCTGGATGCCATCTTCTTCATTTCGCCAGCGCCGCCGCCTCAATCTTCTCCGGCGCCTCATACGCCAGCCCAAAGATCGTCTGGTTGAACGTCGCCAGCGAGCACTCCTCCTGCCGCACCAGCCCCTTCTGCCGCAGTTTTCCGAGCCGGTGTAGGTCGACCATCGCGCACACCCCAGCCGCCGTCGTCAGCTCAATCGCAGGCCAGACGCGCCCAAACATCTCGGTCGCATGAATCGACCGCCGGAAGTTAATCTGTTCGCGCCGCCCATCCTTCACGCCGATCGCGTTGATAAACACCACGACCACATCCTGCAGCGTCCGCGCCACCGCGTGATCCAGCAGATCGATTGCCAGCGCGCGATCAAACGTACGCCCGTTCTTGTTCGGCTCGGCGTGCTCGACATTCAGCCGCAGATCCTGCAGCAGGAACTTCATCAGATCGCGGTGCCCCGGATACCGAATCGTCTTATACGCGATGCGGCTCTCCTCGCAGGTTTTCCTCTCCCCCGTCAGCGTCTCGATCAGCGTTCCCACGCCGCCCGAGGTGTAGAACGCCTCGTATTCCAAGCCCTCAAACGAGAAATGCTCCAGCCCCTCCAGCGCGGGCACCCGCACCTCGCGCCCGTTCAGCATCACGTTGCAGGTCTCGCAATACTCGTTCACCACGCCCGCCGCCGACCATGTGATGTTGTACTTCGAGGCGTTGGTCGGAAACTGCGGCAACGCCCCGACTCGCAGCGTCAAATCATGCAGCATCGTGAAGTCGCGGGTGATGTCGTACGCCGCGATCGCCACGTACCCCGGTGCCAGCCCGCACTGTGGCACAAGAGCCACCTTTGCCCGCCCGTTCAGGTCAATTGCCTTGACCTGATCCGTCGTCTCCACATCCTCCGTCACATCGAAGTAATGCACACCCAGCTCGTTGGCGATCTCTGCCACGCCCGCCACAAAGTTGTACGGCAACATGCACACCACATAATCCATCCCCTTCATCGCCTCTCGCACCGCCGCCTTGTCGCTCGCGTCCAGCCGCTTGGTCAAAAACTCCGTCTTGTGTGGCACAAGCGACTTCAATCGTGCCAGGTTCAGCTCTGCCTCGCGCAGATTCCCCTCATCCCGATCCGCCAGCGTCACGCGATAACTCCCCCGCCCGCACGCCAGCAGCAGTTCCGCCACGGACTTCCCAACCTTGCCGCCGCCAAGCACCAGTACATTCTTCATTAACTTCCTGCCTTCCATACACAGTTCCTGCATCGCAAAAAGCAAA
>JBKJOD010000441.1:0-4097 GCA_046593245.1 Phycisphaerales bacterium | reverse complement strand
CGGCCCGGGCGTGCGGCTGGATTCGCACGTCGTCACCGGGTACACCGTGCCCCCGAACTACGACAGCATGATCGGCAAGCTGCTTGTGCACGCGCCGACGCGCCAGGAGGCGATCGACCGCATGGACCGCGCACTGCGCGAGTTCTCGATCGAGCCGATCAAGACCACCATTGGCCTGCACCGCCGGCTGATGGCCAACGGGCCGTTCCGCGAAGGCGGTGTTGATATTCACTTTCTGGAGCGGCTGCTCAAGGCCTGAATCAGAGCCGAGCGGCGTACGCCGCCGATCACTATCCAAGCGCGACAGCAAGACTAGACAAAGGCAGAAGACCGGCCGCATACGCGGCGCGGCTCTGAAAAAACCAAGACCCGCGGCTTACGGCGCTCGGCTCTGAATGAATAAAACCCGCCGCGCTCTGGAAGAAACGCGGCGGGCGGATATCAAATCAGGATGTTGTGCAACCGGATCAGTTGCGGCGGCGGCGGGCCGCGATCAGGCCGCCCATGCCCAGCAGCGCGACGCTGCCCGGACCTGGAATGGTGTTGAAGTAGGAGCCGTCGAGCCAGCCCTCGGTGGCGGTGGAGAGGGCGGTCACAGCGCCGCGGCCTGCGGAGGCGTACGAGGCGTTGAAGATCTGCGCGGGGTGGAACCAGATGCCCAGCGAGGTGTCAAAGCCGGTGCCGTACCAGTTCGTGCCGGAGACGGGGAACGCCGGGACGTGGGTGATGATGTCCGCCGCGTTGATGTCGAACGTGAGGCGGCGATAGGTCTGGCCGCCGACGACCTGGGTGCCAGCGGTGGCGTTGTTGATGTACGAGGTCTCGTTGGCGCCCTTGATGAGGTCGCCACCGTCGGTGGTGCCATCGCCGTTGCCGTCGCGCCACGAGGTGTTGGCGTCCACGCCGTTGTAGCCGTAGGTGGTGAGCGTGGGACCGGAGGCGGTGCCGGCGAAGACGCGCGAGGCGTCAAAGTAAAAGATCGCCAGTTCGCCCGAGTGGGTCTTGGGGTTCGGTCCATTGTTCACTACGAGCCAGAAGCCGTTGGTGACCAGCGGGCTGGCGGTGTTGTTCGCGCCGCTGAAGAGCACGTCGAACGTCAGACGCTTGTTGACGGAGTTGAATGAGGACGCGATCGACTCGACGGTGCCGCCGGCATCGTTGCGGTCGTACTGCGTGGTAAGCCCGGGCTGGCCCTTGATGTAGTTCCAGTTGAACACGACCGCTTGTGACGCGCTCGCCGAAAGAGCGACGACGCCAGCGGCGGCGGTAAGCCGTGCCACAGACGAGACTGACATGACGTTCCTTCCGAGAGGAAAAAATGCGAGAGAGATTGTCAAGGCAAATAAAGCACGAATTGGGCTATGACGCTAGGGATTTCTGCATATTTGGCGCGACTTTCCGGCCTAAGACGACTTCGGATGGTCTAGAACAGCTTCTGACGAGACTATTTGGTATTTGTAAATATCATTTGGCAACGAAGAGAATCTGTGTCGGGCCAGGGTTGGCCGCTGTTCATAAAGGGGTCCGGACAAAAACGAACGCCGCCGACGGTGAGAGTCCGCCGGCGGCGTTCAATCTTCGCACTCTCTCTCTCGCTCAACCTCTCTCTCCGGGTCTCTCCCTCTCAAAGGTCTCTCTCTCCGATTGGGACTGACCGGCGCGAGCACCGAAGGGCTTGTCGTTGTCGGTGCGGGTTGTGATGCCCATGCCGACAATGACAAAAGAAGCGAATGGGATGCCTGTGCGGCGTGCGCCGGCGCGGCCATGCCAGGCGAAGCGGCAGGGGTTCTTCCCGGACGTTGAGGGGTGACGGCGGTGAGCGTTGTGTGCGCGCAACAACGCGTGTGCGGAATATGCAACATGTGCGGTGTGTGCGCATCATGCAATGCGAGGCGTGAAGCGGCGTGTGCCTGGTGGCGGTCCAAAAACAGCAACGCCCGGCGCAGGCCGGGCGTGTGATGAGTTCAGGGTGTGTGCGATCAGCAGGTGGCGAGCGTTGCACGCTGTGCCAACGCGGCGCGGGCGATCAGGGCGTATGTCCCGAACAACACGCCGGAATACGCCAGATCACTGGCGATGGTGAAGCGGAAGAAGGGGAGCGCCTTGGTGTAGCAGAGCAGGAAGCCCGAAATATCGTGGGTGTAGATGGTGCCGAACGCCCAGACGGCAAGGTTGGTGACCAGGAAGAAGGCGACGGAGCAGAGCGCGGCCGCGCCGAGAATGCGCCACGGGGTCGGGCGACCAGCGGGGGCGACAAACGTGCGGAGCATGACGGGGAGGAGCAGCATGGCGTAGACGGCGGCCATCTGGCGTGGGTCGTAGAAACCAATGATGCTGTCGGAGATGAGCATCGCCGCGAGAGGAACCGCGACCGCCAGGCGAGTGGCGAAAAAGAAGCCAGCGAATAGGGCAACGGCGGCCACACCCGCGAAGTTGGGCGCGGCCTCAACCATCCGGCTGGCGAGAGCGATGCCGATGAGGGCGAGGAAAACGAGGGTGTTCAGGAGTCGAGAACGGGTCATGGACACAGGGTAGCCCGCTCGGAAAGCAGCGTTCATGGCGCTGGCGGTTTTGGGTCGCTTTCGTACGGCCGGTACGCCCAGGTCACTCGATCACCCGGCTGGAGTTTGGCGACGCCGATGGAGGTCATGCCGTACTGGGCATTCACCCAGTATTGCCAGCAGCGGGCTGCGGCGACGCCTTTTTCGATCCCCTCATCCCGCTGCCCGTCGATGGACATGAGCTGGGCACGGTCGCCAGTACCTTTGATCTCGGAAACGAGCGGGCGCGGATGTGTGGCTGCGAGCTTCATGGCGTCCAGCACGGTCATGTCTTTGGTAAACGCGAGATTCGCAAAACGCTTTTGTGAGCCGTCGCCGAAGTCGACCAGGACAGAAATGGATGTGCTCGCCGGGCTCACCGCGAGCGCGGCGTTTTTCTGGTGGCGGGTGTGCCAGGCCGCGAAGCCGAGCAAGAGCGCGAGTACGACCAGCGCGGCGAGAATGATTCGAAGCAGCACCCGCTCGACACCATCGAGGAATGTTGGCGCGGGCTTGCCGCCGGAGGTGGGGGATGGCGGTGGAGTGGAATACTGAGTATCGCTCACGGGGGCAGTATACGGAATCCGGAGTAAACAAAGCCGCGGCGAATATCAGTCCGTATTTTAGTGGTGCAGGGAACGTAGAAGCGAGCTCAATACTCTTCACGGCAGGGGTGCGCAAACGCGGTCAAGGAGACTGGAACATGGTTCGGATGTCACTTGCAGGAATCGTTGCGGTGGTCGGCGTGTGTGAGCTCGCGGGCTGCAAGGGCGGCTCCGGCGAGTCGAGGGCGGACAAGAGTGGGATGGGCGCGACGGCTATGTCCGGCAAGTCGCTCTACGACCGGCTCGGCGGCGAGCCAGCGGTGCGCGCGGTGGTGGAGGACTTTGTGGGGCGCGCCATGGCTGACCCGGTCGTGAACTTCACGCGCCGGGGGACCGTCCGTGAGTGGGACGCCTCGCCGCAGAACGTTGAGCATCTGAAGATGGGTCTGCGCGACTTTATCTGTGCCGCGGCCGGGGGCGGTTGCCAATACGCAGGTGCGGAAATGAGGGCGGCGCATCGGGGTATGAAGATTACGGATATGGAGTTCAACGCGCTGGTCGCGAACCTGAGGGCATCGCTGGACAAGCTCAAGGTGCCCGCTCAGGAGCAGGGCGAACTACTCGCGGTGGTGGAGGAAACTCGGAAGGACATCGTCGCGGGTCCGTCCGGATATTGATGTGACAATGAACGCCCTTGCTGTGCGGGCGATGTATTGACACGTCGCAGCACACGAACCTCGGCTTGCACACGGCCGCGAGGGCGTTGTGTCTTTGGGCTCACTGCCCCGGCAGATTCTGC
The DNA here is from genome assembly GCA_046593245.1 of Phycisphaerales bacterium. GTDB lineage: Bacteria > Planctomycetota > Phycisphaerae > Phycisphaerales > UBA1924 > UBA4658. Next base: position 213 of record JBKJOD010000441.1, on the reverse strand, counting down.
TCGATCCAGTCGTCCTGCTTGAGCACCTCGGCGCGGCTGGTGCGAGATCGTTTCTGAGCACGGCGCTGGGCCAGCTCAAAGAGCGCGACGGCGCGCTTCTGGGCCATGCCCGTGAGTTCATCGCCGCCGCCGAGGCCGCCGACATATGTGGCGAGCTTGGGCGTATATAGCTTCACGAGCTCATCCTCGAGTGAGACGAACATCTGCGCCGAG
>JBKJOD010000371.1:0-17350 GCA_046593245.1 Phycisphaerales bacterium | reverse complement strand
CGCGGGTGGAGAGTGGCGAGCGCGGCGTGGTGATTCGCCCGCACGCGCGGCATGTTGTGAGCGATGTGCCGGGATGTCGTCGACTGCTGGAGACTTCGTGGGCGACGGAGCGCGGCGTGCGGCTGTGCTATGACCCGGCAAGCATGCTTGTACCGGGAATGATGGGGCGCATTGAGGATCACTTGCTGCGGATGTATGAGGCGATCGAACTATTTCCGGTCGAGCGGCTGGCGATGGTGGTGGTGGCGGGGGTTGGGGATGACGGCGAGGGGGCGAAGCTCGCAGCACGATTGGCCGCGGCGTGGGTGCCGGCGAGTGTTCCGATCGCGATTCTCGATGGGAGTTCTGGGGAACTAGCTGGCTGGCTGTCGGATGCGGGTGCGTAAGCGAAACAGAGGCCCGGGCGCAATCCCGGGCAGCTTGATGCCTGTCGCGCGGAGAGTGGCCGGGCTCGCGCCCGGGCCTCTGTCCAGAGGGGATTTTCGCGCTAAACTGTTGGCCTATGACGACTCCCGCTCCCACGCTTGACCACCCCACGCTTCGCCACGTGAAGTCGCAGTTTCCCGGGAAGAAGTTCCGTGCGACGGAGTTTCGTTCGCAGACGACGCTGGTCGTGGAGCCGTGGGATGTTCACGAGATAATGAAGTTCCTGCGCGATGATGAGCGCTGCAAGTACAACTTTCTCTCGGATGTTACAGCAGTGGACTATCTCGGGTATCCGACGAAGATGCCGGGGCGGTTTGGCGTGGTGTACAACCTGATCTGCCACGACCGCGACGACCGGTTTCTGGTCAAGGCGTTTCTGAATCCCTCGCTGCCCACCGACGGCACGCTGGATGATCCAGCGCTTCATGTGGACTCAGTGTGTGACCTGTGGCCTGGCGCGGAGTGGCCGGAGCGCGAGGTCTTCGACATGTTCGGCATTCGCTTTGACAACCACCCGGACCTGCGTCGCATCCTGACGTGGGAGGAGTTCCCGGCCCATCCGCTTCGCAAGGATTACCCGCTGCGGGGGCGCGGCGAGCGTGAGCAATATGGGGTGGTGGATCGGACGTCGGCGTGAGCACTCGCGTGGCATGGGCTTCCTAGCCCATGTGTTGGGTGCGTACTGACATTTCATTGCGTGATTGAGTACCGCGGGTGGACTGTTCCGGGCGAAGCGTCCGGAGCATGGGCTGGAAAGCCCATGCCACGTCAGCGGGGCGTTGTCACCGGCGCGGGCTGCATGATCTCCACGCGGTCCTTGATCAGATCCCAGAAGAGTTTACGGGCGACGAGTTGGCTGCCTTTACGGTCGTCGTACAGCGTCACGCGGTTTCCGGCGGCGGCTTCGGCCTCGGCGGTTCCCGCTTGTGCGTTGTAGGCGAAGTTGTCGGCGATGAGGCGCTGCTGGCCGCTTTCGGCGTAGACGGCCCCCGTAGCGACGGCCTTGACGAGTTCGGCGGAGCGCGATGTGCCCGGCGCGGGTTTGGCGTCAGGGGGAAGGTTGAAGGTCGCGTCCATCTGCTGCGCCACGAGCCGCGTGGGGTTCGCGGTGCCCAGCGGAAGGTGGATCAGCTCGACATCCTTCTTCATGCTGATGGTGCCGGCGATGCGGGCGAACTCCATCGAGCCGGCCCATGTGAACTTGGATGTACCCTTCGCGCCGCTGGAGGCAAGCGGGAGCCCAGTGGATGTGGAGAGCTGCGCCTGCGTGTTGGCGGCTCGCTGGTCGCGAACGATGGCGCGGCCGGGCGCGGGCATGATGATTGTGCCCTTGACATCATCCGCGAGGATGCGCGGGCCTTCGATGTAAAAGAGCTGATCGAGAATGCGCTCGCCCGCGTTCTCGGCGGGCGGGGCGTAGCGGCGGACCTCAACGGTCGCGTGCGGCGCGCCCTCGCGATCCTCAGAAGCGCCGATCGCCTCGGCGCGGAGCAGGCGGCGGCTGTCGGAGATGATCATCGGGCCGGTACCGGCGGAGTTCACCAGCGAACTGCGGGTTTCGACCTGATCCGCGGGCGTCAGCCAGAGTTTCAGCCGCTCTGAGCGAAGGGTTTGCGTTTCCAGCGGCGCTGCGGCGACGACCACGGAATCGCCGCTGCACTCGAGCGTGCCCGCGATGTTGTCGAACTTCATACCCTTGGTCCACGACGCAGTAATGCGAGAGGACGCGGGCGGGCGCGAGCCGAGCGGCGAGCCGCCGCTGGCATCGGCGAGTTGCGTTGGCTCGGTCTGGAGATGCTCGAAGGAGCCGACGCCATAGGCGGTCATGGAACCAGCTGCGTCATCCAAGTCGGCTTGGGTGCAGGTGATGGTGGATGGGCCGCGTGAGAGCGTGACGGTGCGGCCCAGGAGCTGCGCGGTGCGGAGCAGGGGACTTGCGCGGAGCGTGTCGGAGCGGGTGGAGACGCCGTCGGCGCGGTCGATCTGCACATCGCCACCGGCGAAGACATCCAGCACGACGAGTTCGGTGGGCTTCTTTTCCTCTCGTCCCATGGAGATTTCCAGACGGCCGGCGCGAAGCGCGGAGGTCTTGTCGGCGGCCTTGACCATGCCGAGAGCAACCGCCCGGGCTGGGTCCATGTCGTCGGGCGAAACCTTGGATGGGGCGAAATCAACTTCGAGTTTGTCGCAGGTGATGTATGGATCGATCGCGGGTTGGGGGCGATTGGGATCGACGGTGCGCTGGCCCGCAATGGCAAGGACGTTTCCCTCGACTTTCAGCCGCTTGATCGCGCTGGGCTGGTGGCCGATGGGGGAGAAGTCCGCGGTGAGTGTGTCGCCACCGATGGAGGAGGTGCGATCGCGGGCAAGGACAGTGCCCTTGAACTGGGCCCAGTCTAGCGCACCGGTAATTTTGCCCTTTTCGGTGCGGAAGCGGAAGTCGGCCTGATCGGTCCAACTGATCTGCCGGGCCTGGTCGGCGGGAATAGGTGCCTTTGCGTCGGGAGCGGTTGCGCCCGAACCGATGCTGATCGCGCCGGAGCGGAGCGCGAGCAACTGGCCGCCGCCGGGGATGGTGGCGATGCCGGTGCTGAGATCGACTCGAGCGCTCGGCGCGGTGAGTTCGCCGGAATCCTGGGCCTTGAAGTGGACCTCCGGGGCGTTGGGGCCGCTGAGGAGGGAGAGCGTGTGCGTGGTAGCAAAGTATTCCACACGAGCACACTCGCCCCGGGCGTTGCTGGCCGAGTCGGTCAGCACCACGGAGGACTTGCCACCGGGTTTGTCGGCGGAGAATCGAGCGGCGAAGTGAACGCCGTTCTGGAGTTCGGGCGGCGGAGCTTGTTCCGTAATGGGCGTGAGGACGAGCGGGCCGCTCCAGATCATCACGACATCTTCATCGCCAGCGGAGACGAAGAGGGAGTTCGGATCGGGAGTCAAGGGCGCGGCGGTTGCTGGTGCGGCTGCGACGGCGGGGGGCACAGCGGGAGCTGGTGTCGCCGTCGGGGACGCGGTCGCAGGAGGAGTGGTTGCCGTGGCAGTTGTGGTGTCGGTTACAACGGATGTGATCGCCGAGGCATTGTTTGCAGCGTTCGTCCAGGTGCCGAATGCATTGTCGGGAAGCTGATTGTTGATGAGCCGCGTGAAGATTTCCAGCGTGTCGGCAGTCATGCGGCGGGTGGTTTGCGAAACGGTGACGCCGTCAGAGAAAACCGTTTTGTACATCTGCTCTTTGATGACCGGCGGCACCGGCGGGCCGACGACCAGGGGCGTGGGCTGGTTGAGCACGGGCTTGGACGCCACGGTGCTGGCATCTGTGGTGGGCTTGGCAGCGACCGCCGCGGCCGGGGGCGCGGCGGCTGCGCGGCGTTCGGTCTTGATGTTCGGGTTGTAACGCACGAACTTGCCATTGGTCCTGAGCAGCTCGATGCGTTCCTTCACCTGATTGGCGCGAACGCGCAGGCCATCACCCTCAAAGAGCAGATTTCTCGCGGAAACTTTCACCGGATCGGGTGTGTTCAGTTCTAGTAGCACGGAATCGAAGGCGACGGACGCGGTCGCGGCGAGGATCGAGGGGAGGTCCTTTTCCGGATCAACCGGGCGGATGTTTCCTGCGGCGTCCGGTTCCGGCGGCGCGAAGAGCCGCACGAGTACGTTGCCGCGGAACTCGCCGGATTCAGGCATCTGGTTGCGGTTGGGCATGCGGACTTTGCCGTTGTCCGCGCGAATGTACAGGATGCGGCCATCCTTCATGTACATCCAGGATCGGGGCTGTGTCAGGGTGTAATAGCCGGGGCCGACAGGGTCGAGGCGGTCGAAAGCGAGCTCAGAGGAGAGCCGCGAGGTGTCTGTCTTGTCGGCGAACTGCATTCTCGCCGCGCTGGTGGCTTGAATCTGGTTCGGATCGGTGGAGGCGTTGGAGGTGTCGGGTGCCTTGCCGATGTCCACGACCAAGCCCGGGATCGCCGGACCCGAAGGTGTGGGGCGATAGCCGATTGCGACGAACAGCAGGACACCCGCCGAGATCAGTGCGATCGCGGCGGCAAACAGCAACCCGGTGGTGCGACCGGTGCTTGTGGCAAAGGTTCGGACGGAGCGTTCGGCCATGAGCATGAATAGTACGACGGAGGGGTGGATGAGGTGATGGCGGAGGGAGTAACCGCGCGCATCCGACAGGTTCACGGAATGATCGGGGAAGGGGGCACCGATTCGTGGGTGTCAAACCGGGCGGTCGTACATTGCGATCGTCTTTTGCAGCAAACCTTGCGCGGCAAGGATGTGCTCAATGGCCTCGCGCACCGCGCCGCGGCCGCCGGGGGTGGTGGTGACGATCGCCGCGAGTTCTTTGACGCGCGGGTCCGCATCGGCGGGAGCGATGGGGAGCCCGACGCGACGGAGCGGGGGCATGTCCGGCCAGTCATCACCGACGTATGCGATCTGCGCGGCGGGAATTCCGGTGTCTTTGATGAGTTGATCCAGCGCGGCGGATTTGTCCAAACTGCCCTGCACGATGCGGGTGATGCCGAGTTCGCGGCAGCGATGTTGAAGTGCTTGCCCCGAGCGGCGCGTGATGATCGCGACCTCGAAACCCATCTTAACCCACGCCGCAAGACCCTGGCCATCGCGGACGCTGAAACGCTTTGTTTCAACGCCGTTATCGTCGAGATTGATGGAGCCGTCGGTGAGCACGCCGTCCACGTCGAGGGCGAGCAGGCGGATGTGCTTGGCGTTTGCAAGTTTGTCGGTGTTGGAAGAGCTGGACATCACTCGCTCCGGATCAGCCGCTGGGCGATGAGGTCCTGCACATCCAGCAGGCCGATCGGATGGCCCTTGGCATCCACGACGGGAATCTCATCGCGGCGGAACTCGCGGACCATGTTCACGGCATCGCGGACAAGTGCGGTATCGGGGAGCGTGCCGGGGTTCTTGGTCATGACGGCACGGATCGGCTTGTCAAGCTCGCCGCGGTCGCGTTCGATGAGGCGGCGGAGATCGCCGTCGGTGAACAGGCCGGTGAGCAGTCCGGATGTGCGATCCACAAGCAACATCGCTCCCGAGCGGCGGTCGCCGGTCTCGGAGTGTTTGAGGGCTTGCGAGACGGACAGATCATCGGGCACCGCGATCAGCGTCTTGCCGACGCGGAAACGGAGGAGGTCGGCGATGGGGCGAAGGAGCCCGCCGAGCGAGCCGCCGGGGTGACGCTTCGCGAAGTCATCATCTGTGAAGTTGCGTCGGCGGGCGGCGCAGAGGGCCAGCGCATCACCGAGTGCGAGCGTCGCAGTGGTGGAGCAGGTCGGCGCTGGGGAAAGATCTGGATCATCGCACGCGCCGATGGCGAGGCAGACGGTGGCGAGGCGGTCGAGCGAGGAGCGTGCGCTTTGGGCGGCATCCGAGCCGCGGGTGATCGAGATGACGGGAACGTTGTCCTGCTTCAGAATCGCGGCCAGACTGATGACCTCATCCGTCTCGCCCGAGTACGACAGCGCGATACAGACATCCGACGGCCGGAAGCGGCCAAGGTCGCCGTGGGCGGCTTCGGCGGGATGGACAAAGTGCGAGGTGATCGCCAGCGAGGAGAGCGTTGCGGCGATTTTCTGCCCGATCAGCCCCGACTTACCTAGACCGGCAATCAGGACGGTTCCGTGCGCATCGGCGCAGCGGACGATCAGATCCACGGCGGCGTGAAACTCTGGGCCGAGGTCGGCGGCAAGGGCAGAGACGGCTGCGGCCTCGGCAGCCAGGATTTTGGCAGCGAACGCCCGTTCCTGGGCGGTCAGACCCGGTGCATTCGGGGGTTCCGCGGCGGTGGGGGAGGGGGCCTTGGGTTTGGATGGGGCCGGTCGCTGCGGCATTGGAATAGGGTATGCTGGAGTGGCACGGGCATCCTGCCCGTGGGCATTTCGTGGCACGGGCTGTCCAGCCCGTGTGTACCTTGTGGCACGGGCTTACCAGCCTGTGTTTCGAGCGCTTCGCTCGGATTGCCTTGGTTACGTACTGGTGTTGCTGGGTGCGGAAAGCAAAGACATGGGCTAGAAAGCCCATGCCACGAAGAAAGAACATGGGCTGGAAAACCCATGCCACGAAAAAGAACACGGGCGGGACGCCCGTGGCACGGAGATGCAGGATGCCCGCCGCGGAATACATGGTGCGATTGGATGCGTTTGAAGGTCCGCTGGACCTGTTGCTGTTTCTCATTCGCCGAGCGGAGGTGGAGATCTCGGACATCCCGATCTCCAGCATCACCGAGCAGTATCTTCGATATATCGAGGACATCATGGACCCGACGCACAATGGTGCGGGCGGGGGCCGGATCGACATCGAACGCGCGGGCGAGTTTCTGGTGATGGCGGCCACGCTGATGGAGATCAAGTCGCGGATGCTTGCGCCCCCGTCGGACGCGGTGAACCCGGATGGCGAGCAAGCGGAGGCCGCTGAGAAGAAGGGGAGGAACGCTCCGCTGGATCCGCGCGAGGAACTCGTCAAGCAGTTGCTGGAGTACAAGCGATATCGCGATGCGGGGGACACGCTCAACAGGTTCAAGCGCGAGTGGGAGGACATGTTCCCCGCGGGGCGAGCCCTCGCGCCGAAGCCTGAAGTCGAAGCGGTGGTCCAGGAGCAGACCGGTCCGGTCGATCTGGAAGATATCGAACTCATCGACCTCGTCGAGGCCTTCGGGCGGATCATCGAGACGGTCGATCTGACGCGCGTCGGTGAGCATCGCGTCGCAATGGACGACACGCCGATTGAGTTGCACGCCGAGGACATCGTTGACCGGCTCAAACGCCGCGCGGCGGAAACACTCGGCGCGGTCGGCACGGATTCGGGCGTGGCGGAGATCGAGTTCGCATCAGTGTTTGAGAACCGGCCGCGCTCGGAGATGATCGGGCTGTTTCTGGCGATTCTCGAGCTCGTCAAGCAGCAGCGGGTCTGGGTGCGGCAGCAGGATGACGATCGGTCCGGCAAGAAGATCGTGCTGCGGCTGGCGGATGTGCAGGAACCCGCTTTGGCTCAGGTGGCCGCATCGGATGTGGAAGCACAAACATCGCAGGCACACACGAACGAAGCACTCGCACCATGAGCCAATACACGCCCGGACATTCTGGTGAAGAGACATTTGGAATGTCCGGGCCGGTGATGCAGGATGCGACGGTGTCTCTTGTTCCGCCGCCGCTACCGACCCAACCCCTTGCCCCGCCGACCGTGCCCGGGCCGCTGGGGAAGCCGCCGTCACGGCCGGTCTGGCCCACACCGATTGGGATCATCTCAATTGTGTTCGGTGCGGGTGGCGTGCTGAGCGGGCTGTATGGTGCGGGCGCGCCGTGGCTGGTTTCTTCAATGTCGTCTTGGGCGAAATACACACCGACGACGACAACGACCGCTCAGTTTGACCCGTTCGCCGCGATGCGCAACTGGGCGATCTCGCTGACGATTGTGAGCGGACTTGGCGTGCTTGTTGCGGCGATGCTGTTGGCGGGCGGGATCGGCCTGTTGCAACGCAAGTCGTGGAGCGCCACACTGCTGTTCTGGTGGGCGATCGTGCGTATCCCGCTGGCGATTGCGCTCACGGTGGTGACGATCGGAATGCAGCAGGAGCAGATGACGGCGATGAGCCAGCAGTCGGGGGCTGCATTGCCAGCCGCTTTTGCGAGCGGTTTCGTCTGGTTCGGGTCAATTCTCTCCATCGCGTGGTATTGCGCGTATCCGACGTTCATCATCATCTGGATGACACGCTCGGCGGTACGAGCGGATGTCAGGAAATGGCGGGAAAGTGCTCCGCCGCGGCGCGCCGAGAATATCGGAATGTACACAGTGCGGTGAAACGTGGTACGCTCCGCGTCCAACAATCATCCGCTATGCGCTGCAAGACCTGCGAATATCCCCTCTGGCAACTCACGGATCGGATCTGCCCCGAGTGCGGCACGCCGTTTCTGCCCAGCGAGCACGAGTTCATCCTGAACTCGGTGCGGTTCTGCTGCCCGCATTGCGAGATGGCGTACTACGGAACGGGTGAAAGAGGGCATCTGGTGCCGCGGACCTTTGCGTGCGTGCGCTGCGCCAAGGTCATTGATATGGACGAGATGGTGCTGCTCCCCACCGAGGGCGTGACGGAGGGGCAGACGCAGGTGACGGTGGTGCCGTGGGTGGAACGCCGGGAGCGGAACTGGTTCACGGCGTTCTTCGCGACCATGGGGATGGCGATCGCGAACCCGAACCGGACCATCGACGCGGTCCCCGAGCCCAGCGGCGCGTGGCGTGCGATCGGGTACATGAGCGTGCATGTGATATTGCAGGCGCTGATGAGCGGAGTGCCGCTGATTTTCTGGGTCTTTGCGATGGCTGCGATGTCCGCCAGCGGCGCGGGGGCGGGCTTCGGGATGTTTGCCGCCGGGCTGGTGACGCTGGTAGTCACGCCGCTGATTGTGGTCTTGTGGGCCGGAGTCGCGCACGTGTTGCTGCGAATCACAGGCGGCGCCCAATCGGGTTTCCCGCGGACACTGCACGCATTCTGCTACAGCGCGGGGAACAACTTCTTGATGGCGGTACCGTGCTTGGGTTTTTATCTCAGCCCATTCGCCGCACTCTGGTGGGCCTTGTCGGCGGGGTTCATGGTGTCGCGGGCGCAGAAGGTCGCAAAGTGGCGCGGCTTGCTGGTGACGGTGTTGCCGATCGTGCTCATCATCGGAGTCGTCATCGGTGGAATAGTGGTCGCGGTGATGGCGGCGGGCAGAAGCACATCCGCAAAGATGGCGAGCGTGTCGATTCCGACGACGTGGACATCCGGAGCCCACGCGGCATCAGGCATGTCACTCCTTCTGCAGAGCTACGCCTCCGAGGGCAAGCCATACCCCGCCCACGGTGGAGAGATGCTACTGGATAGCCGCACGAGCGCAGGCGAATACATATTGCTCGGTTCACAGTCAACGACAATCGGCTGCACTATTTGCGATATGTCCATCAGCCAACTCGGGTTTCCTACGCCCACGACCCGTCAATCCATGCGAGATCGTCTGCTTGCAGATCCGGCACTGGCTGGCCCCTCGCATCGCGTGGGGGATTGGGTGTTTACGTATCAGGGCATTGTGCCCACAGAGAATGATAAGGAGCTTTGGCTCGCGATCGGGTGGCCTGATCCGGCAATGAACCCCGGCGACCCCGCGACAGTGGTGATGGCGAAGCCGCTCGGAACATATGAAGAGGTGAAGCTCGCTGATTTTGACAAGAAGCTCAAGAGGCAGAATAAGGTGCGTGCTGCGCATCAGTTGCCGCCGCTGTCGCATCCTCGCACGGTGATGGCGACGACGAAGCCCGTGCCAGTCCCGATACAGACCAAGCCCAGGGATGCCAGCGAGCCGGTGCCGGATGCCCCGAATGCGTCCGGGCCGTGAGAAGAGGTTTCTCGCGGAGGCGCAACGGCGCGGAGGAAGGCGAGAAAAGCGGATTGGAGAATGTTTTGGAGGTGCGAATGCGAAAAAACTCGCACCCACTCTCTCCATGTCTTCCTCTGCGCCTTCGCGCCTCTGCGAGAGACTTCTTGCGATCTATCGCAGCGAACGCACAAACGCCTCCAGCCGGTCCATGCCCTTGTTGATGTTCTCCTCAGAACACGCAAAGGAGAATCGGACATGGTTCTTCCCGCAGCCGCCGAAGTCCTCGCCGGGAACCGCGGCGATCTTCACCTCCGCCAGCATCGCTTCGCAGAATGACTGTGCGGATGTGATCGCCGCACCGGCGGGCGTCTTCTTGCCGAAGTGTGCGGAGACATCCGGGAACGCGTAGAACGCGCCCGTTGGGCGCGCCACGATAAGCCCGGGAATCGCCGACATCCGCTGATGAATCAGCGCAGCGCGCTTTCCGAACGCTTCACAGAACTTCTGCGTCTCCGGCTCGCACTCGCGGATTGCGGTACGGATCGCGGGATAGAGGAACGATGTGATGTTGGTCGTCATCTGCCCCTGCAGCGTTGCCATGGCCTTCATGAACTTCAGCCCCCAGGCGCCCGAGGTGCATGTGTAGCCGATGCGCCAGCCGGTCATGGAATAAGCCTTTGAAAGCCCGTTGAGGGTGATGGTCCGCTCGGCGATCTCGGGCACGGAGCCGATGGAGAAGTGGGGGATACCGCCGTAGGTGATCTTCTCGTAGATCTCGTCGGCCAGAACGACGAGGTCCGGAGCGATCGTCTTCGTCGCCTCATCCACAACCTTCGCGATCGCCCGGAGTTCGGCTTCGCTATACATCGTGCCGCAGGGGTTGCTGGGCGTGCAGAGAATCAGCACCCGCGAGCGCGGCGTAATCGCCTGCTTGATCTGTTCCGCCGTGACCTTGAAGTCCGAACCGACCGAACTGGGAATCTCAACCACCTTCGCACCGGCGAGCTCCGCCAGCGGTGCATAGCTCACCCATGCCGGCACCGGCAGCAGGCATTCCAGCGGTTGCTCGCCATGGGCCGGAAAGTCGAACAGGCATTGCAGCACTGTGTACAGCGCGTGCTTGCCGCCGGAGGAAATGCCGATGTGGTCGGCCGTCACATTGGGGATGCGGTTAACGGTGGTGAGCTTCTCGGCAAGGACACCCCGTGTTTCGGGGTCGCCCATCGTGGGCATGTACTTGGTCATGCCGCCCTGCAGGGCCTTGATGGCCGCGTCTTTGATGGGCTGGGGGGTGTCAAAGTCCGGCTCCCCGGCGGCAAAGGAGACAACGTCAATACCCTGACGCTGCATGTCCTTGGCACGGTTCATGACAACGATGGTCGCGGAGGCCTTCAATTCACTGACGCGGCGGGAGAGTTTCATGGGGGCAAGAGAATAGACCCGGACAAACCCGGGGCAATGTTGGCGCTGTCGGGTGCATGAAAGATTGATCGGAAGGGGGGGTTTGCCTACCGTTTGCACCGGTCTCCGTGCGGCCTTACTGGGTCGAAACGGGACACCTCAGCACGCAACCCACACCGGAACGAGACACGAGCATGATTTCTGCCGAGCGTAAGCAGTCCGCGATCACGACCCACCGCACGCACGCGAAGGATTCCGGTTCCCCGGATGTCCAGATCGCTGTTCTCACCGAGCGCATCACCGCGTTGAGCGAGCATCTGCAGGGCCACCTGAAGGACAACCACAGCCGCCTCGGCCTGACACAGATGGTGTCGCGCCGCAACCGGCTCCTGAAGTACCTCGCCCGCGAGGATCAGGACCGCTACACCGCCCTGATCGGCAAGCTGGGTCTGCGCAAGTAAGCCATACAAGCCCGCGCGTCGAAAGACACGCGGGTTTTTTATTGTGTTTCGATCCGGGGGGATAAGGGGCGTTCGCGGTTTCGGGACCGGGTGGCAGTGGGCGGTCGGCTGTTGTGTCTGAAAAGGTCAGACAGCCCTTCGCCTTCTGCCTTCGGGATCTCCCCCGCGGATGATCACAGAGTGACCGGCCAAGCGTTGACCCCCCTGCACGCCCAGCGGGAGGTCCGCGAGATTCCGGTCCAAACGCACCGTTTGGGTGCAGAGGTAGCAGGCATGACATCATCACAAGGTTCCGTTTTGGGTTCCATCCGTCTTGAGCGGGAAATCGGTGGCCGCAAGCTCATCCTCGAGACCGGCAAGATCGCCAAGCTCTGCGATGCCGCGGTGATCGCGACCTATGGCGGCACGACCGTCCTCGCGACCGTTGTCCGCGCCAAGCCGCGCGAAGGTCTGGACTTCTTCCCCCTCACCGTGGACTATCGCGAGAAGGCATCCGCCGCGGGCAAGTTCCCCGGTGGCTTCCGCAAGCGCGAGGGTGCGCCCAATGAGAAAGAAGTTCTCACGATGCGCATGATCGACCGCCCGATGCGTCCGCTGTTCCCGGACGGCTTCGTGGACGAGATCCAGGTGCAGGTGTTTGTCATGAGCCACGACGGCGAGAATGACTCCGACGTGCTCGCCGGCACGGCGGCCAGCGCGGCGCTCGCCATGAGCGACGCTCCGTTTGAAGGCCCGACCGCCACCGTGCGCGTTGGCCGCGTACACACGGATGACGGCCTCCGCTACGTCATCAACCCGACAGTTACGCAGCTGGAATACTCCGACCTTGATCTGGTCCTCGCGGGCCACAAGGACGGCATCAACATGATCGAAGTCGGCGCGGCCGAGGTCGATGAGGCGGGCGTGCTCGGCGCCATCGAGGCGGGCAACGACGCCATCCACCAGACCCTCGCCCTGATCAACGAACTCGTCGCCAAGGCCGGCAAGCCCAAGCGCGACGGCGAATGCCTCCTTCCCACGCAAGAGATCACCGATACGGTCAATAAGCTCGCCGCCGATCGCATGCTGACCGCTCGCCGCATCCCGGGCAAGAAGGACCGCAACGAGGCGGTGGACAAGCTCATCAGCGAGATCCTCGATCAGCACTTCAAGGTCGATCCCAGCGGCAACTACGACACCTTCGCCAAGACGACGAAGAACCGCGCCCAGGCCAAGCACGCGCTGCGTCGCCTGGAAGAGAAGACCACCCGTAAGCTGATCGTTGAACATGGCCACCGCGCCGACGGCCGCCAGCCCACACAGCTCCGGCAGATTACCGGCGCTGTCGGCGTCTTCGAGCGCACGCACGGCTCCTCCCTGTTCCAGCGCGGCGAGACACAGTCGCTGGTCTCCGTCACCCTCGGTACCGGCAAGGATGAGCAGATCATCGACGGCCTGCTCCCCGAGTATTCCAAGAAGTTCACCCTGCACTACAACTTCCCGCCCTTCTCCACGGGCGAGGCGAAGCGCATCACCGGCCCCGGCCGGCGCGAGATCGGCCACGGCGCTCTGGCCGAGCGTTCACTTATGGGCGTTCTCCCCAGCCCGGAAGAGTTCCCTTACACCATCCGCGTTGTGAGCGACATCACCGAGAGCAACGGCTCCTCGTCGATGGCCTCCGTCTGCGGCGGCTGCCTCGCTCTCATGGACGCGGGCGTCCCCATCAAGGGCACGGTCGCGGGCATCTCCGTCGGCCGCTTCACCGATGAGAACGATCAGAACGAGGTCTTCGTCACCGACATCATCGGCGAAGAGGACTTCTTCGGCGACATGGACTTCAAGGTCTCCGGCACCCGCGAGGGCATCACCGGAATCCAGCTGGACCTCAAGGCCCGCGGCCTTTCGATCGCGCAGATCGAGCGCACCTTCGAGCAGGCCAAGAAGGGTCGCATCGAGATCATCGACATCATGGAGCGCATCCTGCCCGCGCCGCGTGCGAGCATCAGCTTGTACGCCCCGCGTCTGGTCACGATCCACATCAACCCCGAGAAGATCGGCAAGCTCATCGGCCCCGGCGGCAAGATGATCCGCGGCCTGCAGGAGAAGTACGGCGTCGGCATCGATGTCGAGGACGACGGCACCGTCATGATCTCCGCGCCCAACGGCGAGGCGATCGAGGCGTGCAAGAGCGAGATCGAGGCGCTTACCGAGGAGATCAAGGTCGGCACGGTCTACACCGGCAAGGTGGTGAGCGTGAAGGACTTCGGCGCGTTCGTCGAGCTGGCCCCCGGAACCGACGGCATGTGCCACGTTTCCGAGCTTTCGGATCAGTACGTGCAGAGCGTCACCCAAGTGGTGAAGATCGGCGACACCATTAAGGTCAAGGTCATCCTGGTGGACGACCAGGGCCGCATCAAGCTCAGCCGCAAGGCCGTCATGATCGAAGAAGGCATCAGCGATCCCCCACTGGCCGAAGCCGGCGTTGATTCCGGCGGCGGCGGAGGTGGTGGTGGCGGCGGATACGGCGGCGGCGGCCGTCGTGACGGTGGTGGCGGAGGCGGTCGTCGCGATGGCGGCGGCGGTCGCGGTCGCCGCTGATCGAACGCTCTGACGATCTGTGACATCGGCCTGTCGGTTGTCACAAGTCGTGGATGGATATGAAGTTGCAATCAAATCCGCGCGGCCCGTGCCGCGCGGATTTTTCATGGCTTGTGAGATTTTGCACATGAGTTATGCACACACCCGCAATAAGTGTCTTGGCGAAACCCTTGCACGCTTGGTAGTCTGGGGGAACAAGTCAGTTCACTCGTGTGGAAATGTCATGCGTCATGTGTTGCATCCATCCTGTTTCGTATCGCCACCTTTGATCGTGGTCGGTGCGCGGGTGCGTGCGTGGCGCGGCGTGGGCGAGCTGGCAGGGCTGGGGATGTGGGCGGTTCTCTCAGGTTGCGTGCTTCCAAGGCCTCATCGCGAGGGGAGTTGTCCCGTTCGCTTGAACGCACGCGCCAAGGGGCTTCTCGATGTCTGAGATCGCGACGCAGAAAATCACCGATGTCACCGGCCTTGTGAAGTGGTTCGACCCAAAGAAAGGGTTTGGCTTCATCATCGGGCCGGAGGGGCAGGACATCTTCGCCCACTACAGCAAGATTCAGGGTGATGGATTCAAGGTTCTGAAAGATGGGTCGTCGGTGGCATACGACGCGGAGCTTACGGACAAGGGCTGGCACGCCACGCGGGTGGTCCGCACCGAGTCACTCGAGGTCGTGGTGCCCAAGCGGACATATTCGCGGTCGCCGCGGCGCTGAGACGCGGACCGCGCTCGCGCGGAAATACGGTGGCGTGCAACGTGTACGGCCTGCTTAATCGCACTATGCTCGCGGCGTGGATATCGCATCTGCATTGATCGGGCTCGGAATCGGTGGATTCGCCGCGGCGGGAGCATCGTGGTTCGTGCTGCGCCGGCATGTGGACCGGGTGCGTGCGGCGGAACGGCGGGCGCGCCAGGCGGAGCGCATGGCCGAGATTGGTTCGATGACGGGCGGGTTGGCACACGAGATTAAAAACCCGCTCTCCACGATCGGGCTCAACGCGCAGCTGCTGGTTGAGGGGATTCAAGAGCTGAATCTCGGGCAGGACGAGACAAGCCGGCTGTTGAACCGGACCAAGGCACTGCAGCGTGAGACGGAGCGGCTCCGCGGCATCCTGCAGGACTTCCTGGAGTTCGCTGGGCAGATCCACCTGGAGAAGCGCGAGGTTGATCTCAACGAGATGGTCGCTGAGCTCGCGGACTTTTACCTGCCCGAAGCGGAGTGGCTCGGTGTGCGGATCCGAACAGAACTTGCCCCTGGTGCGATTCGCGCCAGTGTGGACGTGCGGGCGGTGAAGCAGGCCTTGCTCAACCTGATCATCAATGCCACCCAGGCCATGGCGAGCACACCGAACACCGGCGCTCCCAAGGAACTGCTGCTCCGCACACGTGTTGACAAGGGCGCGGCACGCGCGAGCGCTGGCGGCGCGGGCATGGCCGAGCTGCACGTCATCGATACCGGCCCGGGCATCGACGCACAAACCGTTTCGCAGATATTCAAGCCGTATTTCACCACTAAGAGCGGCGGGAGCGGGCTGGGATTGCCCACTTCGCGGCGGCTGATTGAAGAGCACGGTGGACGGATCACGGTGCGATCGGATGTGGGGAAGGGCTCGGATTTCGCGGTGGTTCTGCCGCTGGGATAGGTGTTTCGCCCAGTGGCAGGCGGATGGGTGTGCCGTTACGATTGAACGAGAGCCGTCCCATGTTTGGTGCCGGTTGTATGGTCCGTGATGGAGGATTGCCCGCTCATGCTCAAGCCCGCGTTCAGCACCGTCGCCTGCCCGGATTGGACACTCACGCAGGTAGCCGAGCGCGCCCTCGCGCTCGGATTTGAGGCGGTGGAGCTGCGCACCTTCGGCGATGACTCCAAGAAGTTCGCGTGCGACCCCGCGCTCACCAGCGAGCAGAAGACCCGCGCCATGTTTCGCGAGCGCGGCGTCGAGCCGCTGGTGCTCGCGACGGGAGTCCGCTTTGATGCACAGATCTGGCCGCCGGTGCTTGGGGTGTTCGGAAGCGCGGCGGAAAAATCCATCCGCGAGGGCAAGCACGCGATCGATCTGGCGGTGGGGATCGAGTGCCCGCTGGTGCGTGTGTTCGCGTACGAGTATCCCGCGCGGGAGGCGCGGAAGTCCGCCCTGAAGCGGATTACCGACCGGCTGCGGCTCGTGGTTGACCACGCGGACAAGTCGGGCGTGCAGGTTGCCATCGAGAACGGCGGGTCTTTTGCGACGGCCGCACAGCTGATGGAGATTATCGGGAGCATCAACCACCCGCTGCTTGGCGCGAGCTACTCGCAAGCGGTTGGGGTGCAGAACGGCGAGGACCCGGCGGAAGCTGTGCGTCTGCTGGGCGACAAGCTCTGGATCGCACGCATCAAGGATGCGAAGGATGGCACACCGGTCGCGCTGGGCACGGGCGAGTTGGCCTGCCAGGAGTTTGTGCGAAACCTGACAGCGGCGAAGTTCGAAGGGCCGCTGGTATTCGAGTGGGATCGCGCGTGGGTGCCGGGGCTGGGCGCGGCGGAAGAGGCGCTGGCCGCGGCATCGCGGACCATGTGGAGATGGCTGGGTGGGAAGGTGGAGCAGGGCACATCGGCCGCCGCGAAGCCGACGGGTCGTGTCATGCCCAGCAGCGAGAAAAAAGCGGGCACGCGGCGGTGAGCATCGCTCGTACGATTGCCCTGTGAGCGATGATTCGCGTGAACTTGGGAATGCCGTCGTGCGAGCGTGCCTCTCGATGGGGTTTGCGCGGGCTGGTATTGCCCCGGCGGAACCGACTTCTCGTCGAACGGAATATCTGGAATGGCTGAAGGATGGCCGCCACGGAGACATGGGATATCTCGCGGAAATGCTCGAAGAGCGGCTGGATGTGGAGCGGCTGCTACCCGGCGCAAAGAGCGTGCTTGTGGTAGCGGATCAGTACGCGGCGCGGGGCGCGCCGGATCATGAGGCGCATGTCGATGTCGCAGAGGGCGTGGTTGCCAAGTACGCGCGTTCACGGATACAGGCCCCGCGATGGAGCGCGAGCACGCGGTGCGGGCGGGGATCGGGTTCGTGGGCAAGCACACGCTGGTGATCGAGCCGCGGCTGGGGAGTTATTTGTTGCTTGGTGGCGTGGCGACGACGCTG
>JBKJOD010000312.1:0-19652 GCA_046593245.1 Phycisphaerales bacterium | reverse complement strand
ATCGCGACTTGCCGGTTAGGCTCGCGGAATTCGGCACCGTCTATCGCTGGGAACAAAGCGGCGAACTCAACGGCATGACCCGCGTGCGCGGCTTCACCCAGGACGACGCCCACCTCTTCTGCACCGAAGACCAGATCCCCGCCGAAATCCAGGGCTGCCTCTCCCTCGTCAAGGTCATCTTTAATGTCCTGGGCATGAAGGACTACCGCGTCCGCGTGGGCCTGCGCGATAAGGACTCCAGCAAGTTCACCGGCTCCCCGGAATCCTGGGACAAGGCAGAAGCCGCCTGCCGCGCCGCTGCCGCGACCCTCGGCGTGCCCTTCAGCGAGGAACCGGGCGAGGCCGCCTTCTACGGCCCCAAGATCGACTTCGTCGTCAAGGATGTCATCGGCCGCGAATGGCAACTCGGCACCGTCCAGGTCGATTACCAAATGGCCAACCGCTTCGACCTCAGCTACATCGGCCCCGACAACAAGCCCCATCGCCCCGTCGTCATCCATCGCGCCCCCTTCGGCTCCATGGAGCGTTTCTGCGGCGTCCTCATCGAGCATTTCGCCGGTGCCTTCCCCACCTGGCTCAGCCCCGAGCAGGTCCGTGTCCTCCCCATCAGCGAGAAGACCCTCGACTACGCCCGAACCGTCGAGGCCGCGCTGAAGGCCGCAGGTGTCCGCGTCACCCTCGACGAAAACAACGACCGCATCCAGGGCAAGATCAAAGTCGCCGCGGAGATGAAGATCCCCTATCTCCTCATCGTCGGCCCCCGCGATGCCGAAACGAACTCCGTATCCATCCGCATCCGCGGCACCGACAAGGACGCCGGCTCCATGCCGCTGGATAAGTTTGTTGCCGCCATCAGCGCAGAGATTGCGGATCGGAGCGCGGAGCTGACCGTCAAGCCGTAACTTTCAGAGACCACGCGGCGACGTTCAAGCTAGCCGATACGAACGTGCGCCCATCGCTCACGCCCACGCTGTCTCTGCGCCGATATCCGCGCCGCCCTCGCCCGCCGCGCTCGTACACCACATCCAGAGTCCCCGCCCATGCGCTATTCCTTGCAGGTCTCCGCCGGCGCACTCGCCTGCGCCGCCGCCGTCATCGGCTGCACCGTCGCGATTCACCTCTACCGAATGCACCGCGGCCGCCGCTTCTGCCCCGGCCCGCGCTCCCCGTGGTACGCCTTCCTCTCCCCGCTCCGCCTCTTCATACTCCCGCGCTGCGGCTACGACCTCTCCGGCCTCCCCATCGCCTCCTGCGGCTCTCTCGCCTGCCCCGAATGCGGCCGCAAACTCCGCGATATCACGCAGGCCCGCACCCACCCCTCCCGCTTCCGCTGGCATCGCCCCGCCCTGATCGCCATCTCTCTCGCCTGGTTTCTCGCGCTCACCGATGCCGCTCGCACCGGCCAGTGGAGCGAGCACGCGCCGGACTGGTTCGTCATCGCCCACCGAGTCCTCATCGGCAAACACGGCATCGCATCACTCAACCAGCGCGCCAACCACCGACTCTCCACACGCATCTTCTCGCAGAACCAGATCGACTGGATCATCCCCAGCTACATCGACGACCTCCGCAACGACGAGATTCCCTGGAACGCCGACAACGCCGTAGCGTATCTCACCGGCATCGGCCTCCCCGCCGTTGAGCGCTTGAACGCCGCGCTGGATTCTTCCGACTACCAGCAGCGCCAGCTCTCGGCGCACATCCTGCGCCGAATTCTTGATAACACCGCCTTCAGCGGCTTCGTCCCCTCCGATCGCCTCCTCGCGGTCACCACCGAAGGGCTTCGCTCCGACACGCTCCCCTTCGATCCCGGCGATGAGACGCATCCATCCCACGGCCTGTATGTCAACAACGGCCGCGAGGGCATGGAGTTCCTCGCGCGCTTCCCGCTTCGCGCTCAACCACATCTCCGGAACGCCATGCGATCCACGGATGCACAAGCCCGATTCCTCGCCGCCATTGTCGCCGCGCAAGACGATCCGCCCCTTCTACTCGCACAGGCCGCCCCGATCTTGGTCTCCCATCTCAAAGACAACGCCATCAGCGAAGATGCCAAGTTCGCCGCAACGGCACTCAAGTCCGCGGGCCCGCTCGCAATCCCCTATCTCCAATCCGCCGCGCGATCGACGGACGACCAGCAGCGCACCACCGCGCTCCTCATCCTCCTCGACCTCATCACCGAGCCCACCGAAGCCGAATCCCTCCGCCGTCCACTCCAGCACATTTCCACCATCTACGCAGATCCGCCCCGGCTCACCCCCAGCGATCTCAGTTCTCAAGCCCCTTTCCCGGATTTTCCCGTGACCGCTATGACATCCGATCTTGCTCCACGGTAAACTGCCGCCCTGCACCCCAGGAGCCGCCCATGCCCTCCCTGCCGCACGCGTCCCGCCGCCAATCTCATCCCAGTCGCGCCGCCTTCGCGTTCGGCGGCTGGGTCATGCTGCTTTTCCTGGTCCTGATCGGCGTCTGCATCGTGAACTCGTATCTCACTTGGTCGCGACTGCCGCCTCCCGGAAGAGGCGCGTATCAGGCGGGCTTTCGCCTCGGCATCTGGTTCGTCCCCGTCATCGTTCCTCTCGTCGCCCTCGGCATCGGCTGGCTCGTCGGCAAGCTCGTCGCGCTCATGTTCGGCAACTCTGATGATGCCGGCAACATCGGCGCATCCGTCATACTTCTCAGTCTGATCGCCCTCTTCGGCTACGGCATCTACACCTCATCGACCGCGCCATTGCCTCCACCGAACACAGCTAGCTCGAGCATATCCACGACGCCGCCCGATCCACCCGCCCTCACAAACGCTTCCGATGCCGCCACTCGCCTCGCCGAAGAGCAGAAGGCCCAGCTCAGGTCCATGCAGGATCGCAACCAGCAGAACCTCGATGCCATGCGCGAGGCGAGTCGCAAGCAAATCGGAGCCCTGCGCAACAGCACACCCGCGCTCATCCAACCCTCAACTCTTCCCGCGCCCAACACATCGCCCGCGGCGAAATCACCGAACGCCACGCCTTCGACTCCTGCCGCGGCTTCCCTCAATCCCAATATCCAACCCGTCATCGACACCTTCGAGAAAGACCTCGACGCCAAGATCGACACCCTCATTACCCTCTCCTCCAAGACCGTCCCCACGCTTCAGCGCACGCCCCCGCACGATGCCGGACGCATCAAGTCCCGTCTCGACGAGGCCGAGTCCCTGCGCACCGCCGCGGATGCCGTGAAGCGCTCGCTCGATCAGGCCACCGAATCGCTCACGTCCAAGCTCGAAGGCGCGGGCATCCCCGCCTCCGAAGCGCACACCGCCGCCTTTCGCTGGTCCGGCTTCGACTACAAAGCCGCCACTCGCGGCTTCGCCGCTTCCTCACTCATCCGCATCGCCGACAAGACCCGCGAGGAGTGCGAGTATCTCACCGACAACCTCGGCAAGTGGACACTCGACTCACATGGCGATGTGAAGTGCGACGACTTCCAGACCAAGAGCAAGATCAACTCACTGCGCTTCTTCGTCAAGGCCGAAGCCGATCGTCGCACCAGCATCGAGGACCAGCTCCGCGGCCGCTAATCCCCGTCTCACAACCGAATCTCCCCGATCCGCCCCACCACCACATCCGCCTCCTCCAGCTTCGCCGCCGAGTACGTGTGGCACACCCCCACCACCCGCATCCCCGCGCTCTTGCCAGCGCGAATCCCCGTCGGCGTGTCCTCGATCGCCAGGCACTCGCCCGGCTCCACCCCCAACATCCTCGCCGCCATCAGATACCCATCGGGCGCGGGCTTCATCCGCGCCACATCATCTCCGCACACCAACGCATCCAGCACATCGCGCACCCCGATCCGCTCCAGCATCGTCCCCACCGTCTCGCGCACCGAACCGGAGCAGACCGCCACCGGCCCGCGCGCCTTCGCGGCGCGAACCAGTTCCACCGCTCCCGGCTGGATCGTGAACTTCTCCTGCTCAATCCCCTCCGCCATCAGCCCCCACTTCACCCTCAGCTGCGCCGCCACCCGCTCCTCATCCGCGCCCGCGCCGTTCCACTCCGCGATCTTTCGGAACGCGTTCTCATCCCCGCGCCCCACGATCTCCGCAAAGAACCGCTCCGTCGTGAACGTCCAGCCCAGCGGCGTCACCGTCTCGCGGATCGCCCACTCGTGCAGCGGCTCCGAGTCCACCAGCACCCCGTCAAAGTCAAAGATGATCGCCCGTATTCCTTGCAGCATGTCCAAGAAGATACGAGCCCCGCGCGGCATTGTCCGCGCAGGGCTCGCTTGAGATTGGGTTTTCATCCACCAATCACTTGCGACGACGCTTTGCCCGCAGGCCCAGACCCGCAAAACCAAAAACCGCCGCATCCGGGGCCCGCACCGAACCAGATCCCTCAATCGTCATCATCGTTTCGTTCCGTTTTTGGTCTGAGTTCTGACCATTCACGCGGCCCTTCCGGAACAGTGCCCACTCATGCATCGCGCCGCCGAATGTGCCCGTGTATCAGCCCCGTGTGCGAGCCGCAAATGTGTAGTGCGCCACCGCCAGCGACTGCTGGTCGCCCCGGTTCGGCAGCGTCGATGGCAGCACCCGCACGATCGCGCTCGTGGACTCCAGCGCGATCGCCCGGATCGTCTCCATCGCCCGCGGAATCAGCAGCTCCGGATACGCCGCGCCGATCGTCCCTAGCACAAACACCTCGGGGTTCAGCACATCCGTGAGAATCGCCATGATGCGCCCGAGCTCCAGCGCAACTCGATCCGTCACGCGCCGCGCCGCCGCGTCTCCCCCCCGTGCCGCCTCGAACAGCTTCTCCGGCGAGATGATCCCATCCGCTATCAGCACATCGCGCAGCACGCTCTGCTCGTTCGTGTGCAGGCACACCGTCGCCTCACTCGCGGCCATCTGGCTCATTCCCGGCCCGGAGCAATATCCCTCCACGCTCCCGCGCCGCCCAAACCCCACCGGGCCGTCATCGCCCGCGCTCAATCGAATCCGCCCGATCTCCCCGGCGAGCCCCAGCGGCCCCTCGAACAGCCGCCCATCCACAATCAGCCCCGCGCCCATCCCCGTCGAGCATGTCAGAAACACCGCCGTGTTCGTCCCTTGCGCCGCGCCCCACAGCCACTCCGCATACGCCGCGGCGTTCGCATCATTCATCATCGCGCTCGGACACGGGAAGTTCGCCTTCAACCAGTCGCGCAGCGCAAACCCATGCCACCCCGGATTGTTCGGCGGGTTGATGAACCTCCCGCCCTTGTAATCCAAAGGGCCGGGACACGCCGCGCCCAGCGCAAGCACGCGCCGCTCGCCCGCCAGCACGCCCAGCCGCTGCTTGCATTTGGCCAGCATCACCTGCGGCGTCGCCCCCCGATCATTGACGATCCGCTCACTCGCCAGCACCTTCCCCTCGGGCGTGCCCACGCACATCCCGATCTTGGTGCCGCCGATGTCCAGCCCGAGATACACATCGCGTTGTTCGCCGCTCACACCAGCGGCTCCTGCAATACCGCGCCCGTCTCCGGTCGCTTGCCCATCACGCCGAACCACACCAAGAGAAATATCGGATATCCAAGACCTAGCGCGACCGCAAAGCACATCACCGCATACGCACCCATCCGCATGAAACCCGCCATCTGCGCCATCTGCGCATTTTGTGCAAACGCATCGAACACCCGCCGCATCTCCGCCATTCCTACAGCAACGCTCGCGATCGTCAGAACAATCGAAACACTTGCGTACACAAGGTGCAGTAGCCGCGCCTTAGCCAATCGCTTCACTGTCATGATCCCAGCAACCAGAAGTAGCACCGCCCACAGCCATCCGAGAACGCCAAGCCCAACCGAGAGCACAGACGGCGGCGGAATATGAATCGTTGCGCTGTTGGGAATCTCAACATCCTTGCCGCCCTGCGCCAGCCCCATCACGTTCTGCACCAGCCCACACCCGCCGCAGACAAGACTCAGCGAAGCCAACACAATGCTGATAATCCCCACCACCTTCGGCCACGCTGGTGGCTCGCCGCTGAGTTGAAAGTCCGAAGTCATGGATGGAACTGGATCGGTCGGGTACTGCGACATTGGTTGGCCTCCGTTGAGCCCCCAGCATAGCAAATTTCAGCCGAGCGGCGTACCCCGCCGGTCCCCCGTGGCACGGGCTTACCAGCCCGTGTTCTTGGGTGGCACGGCTCTCCGAGCCGTGTTCGGGCCGCCGCGGCCCGAGTGCCTTTTTTCCCATGGCACGCCAAACCCCTGTGGCTTACGCCCCTCGGCTCTGACGTGGACTCGCTCACCCCTCAAACAACAGCCGCAAAAGCGCGGCCCGCTCCAGGCCCGCGTGTTCTCCGATATCGCGCAGGATCGAGTTGAGCGTGCCGACCTTGATGGGGTCGTGGGCGGGCACGGTGACGTGATGCTCGCCCGGCCGATGCGTGGTGAGCGCATGTGGCTGCCAACCTGGCGATCGACCACGTACCCGAGCTTTTCCAACGCTCGTGCGAGCTGGTCGCCCGTGATGTCCCGCGGGAGTTTCATGCCGCGAGCAACTCATCGCGCACATGGTGCAGCCGAATCACCTTCGGACGCGAGACCTCATCGGGAAAATGACATCGAACGGCATCGCGAACATTCTCTCGCAGTTGCTCGGGAGTATCGCCCTGCGTGAAAATGGATGAACCAACAGCGTGGGCGGTCAGGCCTCCGTCCGGATCCTGTTCAACGATGAAGACCAGCTCCGTGTTCATACGGTATTCTACGCCTAATCCGCTGAATCGGGCGAACGAGCCGTCGTACCCCCGCATCCCAAGCATCACAGCACGCGCCGGTCACAACTGCTTCAGAAACCGCAGATCATTCTCAAAAAGCATCCGGATATCCGGGATCGAGTACTTCCCCATCGCCAGCCGCTCGATGCCGAAGCCGAACGCGAAGCCCGACCACTGCTCCGGATCGATGTTGCACATCGTCAGCACCGCCGGGTCGACCATGCCGCAGCCGCCCAGCTCGATCCAGCGCGCCGGCTGATCTGCACGGAGCTGTATGAACATGTCCACCTCCGCGCTCGGCTCGGTGAACGGGAAGTAGCTCGGTCGCAGTCGCACCTGCGCATCGGGCCCGAAGTACGCCCGCGCGAACTGCAACAAACACGTCTTCAGGTCCGCCATCGAAACGTTCTTATCCAGATACAGGCCTTCGATCTGGTGGAACATGAAGCTGTGCGTCGCGTCCACGGTGTCCGGCCGGTACACGCGCCCGGGCGAGATGATCTTCAGCGGCGGCTTCTGGTTCTCCATCACGCGCACCTGCACCGTGCTCGTCTGGCTCCGCAGCATCCGCGGCACGCTGAACCGCATCGGATCGTCGATGTAGTAGTTGTCGATCGGATCGCGGGCCGGGTGCTGGTTCGGAATGTTCAGCTTGATGAAGTTGTGCTCGTCATCCTCAAGCTCCGGCCCCTGCGCGACGCTGAAGCCCATCCGCGCGAACACCTCCACCAGCTCATCGCGCACCCGCGAGATGATGTGCCGCCGCCCCAGCCCCGTGGAGTAGTGCAGCCCCGGCTCGGTCATGTCGATGCGTGGCTCGCCCGCCTTCGCGGGTGCGGCAGAAGCCGCGCCGCCCATTGATTCCTGGCGCGCCTTGAACGCCTCTTCGAGCTCAACACGCACCTGATTGGCCTTCGCGCCGACGGCGGGCTTCTGGTCCTTGGGCACATCCTTCATCGCCCCCAGCGCGGCCTTCATCTTGCCGGAGTTGCCGAGATACTCCTGCCGCCACTGCTCCAGCGCAGCGGCATCCGCCGCGCCGCCGAGCGCGCCAAGTCCTTGCACGCGAAGTTGTTCGAGCTGTTCAAGCATGATCGGGGCGGAGTGTAGTTCCGATATGTGGCATCGGCTTTCCAGCCCATGTTCGGGCGCTTCGCCCGAAGTCTTGTTGTGCAGAACGCGTTGAAACCCGACGCCAAGCATCGCGGCCCAAAGCAGCCGCGACGTGGGCTGGAAAGCCCATGCCACACAAAACGACAGCGGCCCGCCGGAAACTCCGGCGGGCCGCGTGCGATTGATTCGTATCAGACGAGCATCAGTTGGACTGGCCGGTCATCGGGCAGACCTTCTTCGCGCCGGTGCAGGCCCCGGTGCCCGAGCAGGACTTGGAGCAGCTGCCAGCCGCCGCGGCGGGGGTCGCCTGCGCGTCGGTCTTCACGGCCGCGGCCTTGTCCTTGCAGCAGGCGCCTTCGCCGTCCTTGCAGCACTTTTCAGAGTTCTTGTTGCAGCCACCGAGGAACGCGGCGAGGGCAACAGTACAAACGAGAGCGAATGAGGAGGAGAACTTGCGCATGGTCGAGACTCCGAAAAAGAGGGTTGGGTTTCCTGACTTCAGAGCCGCGACACCCGCCGCGGCCGATCGACTGATTGGCTTCCCATCGACGATCGTCTATGGGTGTCTCCAATCGTACACGAATCCTACCGGCAAAGCCACACTGAGTTGCAGGCGTTTGTACGGTCTATTTACGGACCATACTCACCGACCCGGCGGGATATTTGCCGATCAGGCCGTCTTCTCGGCCGGCTTGTCGGCGAACGCCTTGCGGACCTTGGCCGCAAACGCCGTCCGCTTGTCCGCCTGGCGGCGACGCGTGGAGGGGCGGCCGCCGATCTCGGGGCCATCCTCTGCGCCGACGAACTGGATCAAGCAGAGCTCGCCGCCGTCGCCGATGCGGGCCTTGCCCAGCTTGACGATGCGGGTGTAGCCGCCGGCTCGCTCCTTGAAGCGCGGGGCGACGTTCTCGAAGATGTGGCGGACGAGCTTGGGGGCCTTGCGCAGCTCGCCGTAGCGGTTGCGCTCGACCTTCTCGCCGTCGGGGATCTTGAAGTACTTCTCGGCGCGGTCCTTGAGCTTGCCGACCGCGTCCTTCTCGGCGTCTGTCGCACCCTTGGCGAGATAGAGCCAGTCGAAGGCGAGCTTGTCGCCGCCGAGCTTGGCGATCACACGCCGGCGCGAGGCGAGCGTGCCGCTCTTCGCGTCGGTGATGATCTTCTCCACGAACGGCTGCAGGCACTTGGCCTTGGGGATCGTCGTGGTGATCTGGCCGTGCTGGAACAGGCCAAGCGCGAGGTTGCGCATGGTGCTGGCGCGGTGGGCGGTGGTGCGGCCGAGTCGATATCCGCCTCGAAGGTGACGCATGGGAAACTCCTACATCTGCTGGCCCGACGCGGCGGAAACAAAGTGCCGGTCGGATGGTGCTGCGAAACAAATCAGGTCGTGCCGGATGAGCCCGGCGGAGCAAACAAGTCCGGCCCGAGGGATCAGCCCCGGGCCGGTGAACGATTAGACAGTCTGCCCAGGCGTGAAGGGCGACGAGGGCTGCACGCCCTCGGGGAGCTTCATGCCAAGGTCCAAACCGATATCAACGAGCTTCTTCTTCACTTCGCGGAGCGAGGTCCGTCCGAACGAGCGAACCTTGAGCAGGTCGGCCTCGGTGCGGATGACCAGGTCAGCGACATTCTGAATGCGGGCCGACTCCAGGCAGTTGCTGGCGCGGACGGAAAGCTCCATCTCGCCGATGGGCATGTTGAGCTTGCGGATCAGCTCCTCATCAATACCCGCGGCCTTCGCGGCATCCTCGCTCACCAGCTCCTGGCCGATGTCGAAGTACTGGACGAAGGGGTTCAGGTGCTTGCGGAGAATCTTCGCCGCCTCGACGAGAGCCATCTCGGGAACCACGGTGCCGTTGGACCAGATGTCCAGCACGAGCTTGTCGTAGTTGGTCTTCTGACCGACGCGGGTTTCCTCAACCTTGTACCGCACGCGCTGCACGGGGCTGTAGATCGCGTCGATCGCGATCAGGCCGATCTCCTGCTCTTCCTGCTTGTTGTACTGCTCGCTGGCGGGGACGTAGCCGCGGCCCTTGCCGACCCGCAGCTCCATCTCGAAATCAACCTTGTCCGTCAGCGTGCAGAGCACGAGGTCCTTGTTCAGGATGGTGACGGAAGAGTCGCCCTCGATCAGATCGGCGGTGACATCGCCGGGGCCGGTGGCAGCGACGGTGAGCGTGCGGGGCTCGTCGCCCTCCATCTTGACGATGAGGTTCTTGACGTTCAGGACGATGTCTGTCACGTCCTGGATCACGCCGGGAAGCGAGGTGAACTCGTGCTGCGCGCCCTTGATCTTGACGGCGGTGACGGCCGCGCCTTCAAGCGAGGAGAGCAGAATACGCCGGAGCGAGTTGCCGATAGTCGTGCCGAAACCCTGCTCGAAGGGCTCAACGGTGAAGCGACCGAACACGTCGCTCTTGAACTTCGGATCGATGATGACTTTGCTGGGCAACTCAAGCCCGCGCCAACGGATACGCATGGGAAACTACCTCTATGTTCGGCGGACCTTGCGGATGTGAGCCGAGCATCGCCTGAACGAGTTATTCCGGACCGCCAAACCACTCCGGAAACTCTGCGGTGCGATGTCGGGACGGGGACGAACGAGAAATGCCCGGGCCCACTTGAAAAGGGCGTCCGGGCCTCTGTTGACGATTACACGCGGCGACGCTTGCGGGGGCGG
Source organism: Phycisphaerales bacterium (assembly GCA_046593245.1). Classification (GTDB taxonomy): domain Bacteria; phylum Planctomycetota; class Phycisphaerae; order Phycisphaerales; family UBA1924; genus UBA4658. Next base: position 9,119 of record JBKJOD010000312.1, on the reverse strand, counting down.
CAGCCGTTGTGCGGGATCGGGGTGTGATCCTCGACAGCGGTGACGCGGATGCCGGTGGAGACGATGCCGGTGACGGCGGACTCGCGTCCCGCGCCGGTGCCCTTCACGAACACCTCGACCTCGTTCACGCCGACCTTGCGGGCCTTCTGCCCGGCAGACTCACCGGCGCGGGTGGCCGCGAAGGGCGTGCTCTTGCGAGCCCCCTTGAAGCCGATGGTTCCGGCCGAGTCCCAGCAGAGGGTCTCGCCGTTGATGTCGGTGATGGTGACGATCGTGTTGTTGTGGGAAGCTTTCACGTGGGCGATGCCGCGCGTGACGTTCTTCCGGACCTTCTTTGCCTTCTTCGCCATTGTCTGCTCCTCGGATCAGCCGACCACGAAGGTCGTACCCGGGGTTGATGAATGAAACCCTCCGCTTGCGCGGAGGGCTCGTGATGCACGTGATTACTTGGCCTTGACGCCCTTCTTGCCGGCGACCGTCTTCTTCTTGCCCTTGCGGGTGCGGGCGTTGGAACGGGTGCGCTGCCCACGGGTGGGCAGGCCGCGCCGGTGCCGATCGCCGCGGAAGGACCGGATGTCCTTCAGACGCTGGATGTTCTGCTGCACGCCGCGACGCAGCGCGCCCTCAACGGGATAGTTGCCGTCGATGATCTCGTTGATGCGGGCGAGCGCCGTCTCGTCCACCTCGCCGGCGCGCAGATCGGGATTGATCTTCGCTTCGGTCAGGATGTCCATGGCGATCTTCTGGCCAATCCCGTGGACGTACTGGAGGGCGAAGTAGATCTTCTTCTTCTCGGGGATGTCGATGCCGGCGATACGAGGCATGGTTCGTTCCTGTTGTCTGCGCTGCGAATGAGCGAGTAACTGTTTATGCGTTCAACGATCTGATCCGAATGCACCGGCGAAGGCCGGCCAGATCAGGCCTTAGCCCTGGACCTGCTTGTGCTTCGGATCGGCCTTGCAGATCACGCGGACCTTGCCCTTGCGGCGGACGATCTGGCAGGAGCCGCAGACCTTTTTGACACTGGCCTTGACCTTCATGGGAATCCACTTTCGGGGCAGGAGTTTGACGGATGGAAAATCTGAGTCGAGACGTTGCTCGGGCCCTATGGCCCGGTTTTCTGCGGGGAGGATGATAGGCAGGAGCCGATCGGATCGCCTCCCGCCGCGGATGCTGGAAACACTGGTTGTGCCGAGCTTCCTTGCCCGAATGTGTGCATTACTGCCGGTAGGTGATGCGGGCCTTGGTCAGGTCATACGGACTGAGTTCAACGGTGACCTTGTCGCCGGGAAGAATGCGGATGTAGTTCATACGCATCTTGCCGGAGACATAGGCGAGCACGCGCAGATCGTTGGGAAGCTTGACCTTGAACATCGCGTTCGGGAGAGATTCCTCCACGATCGCGTCGAGTGTGAGTTTGTCGTCCTGCTTGGCCAAATGGGTCCTTCAGAGGGGCTATCTAAACACATGAGCGGGGCACAAGAAACGGGAAGGCAGATGTTAGGCCGAAGAAGTTGAGAAGCGATACGAGCTGGTCAGCCCGTGCCCGGTCAGGCGGCGGTTCGACCGCCCTTGGCGGCCTCATCGTGGCCCAGGAAGCCGGCGTAGTTGCGCATCAGGAGGTTCGCCTCCACGCGCTGGATGAAGTCGAGAATAACCGAGACCACGATCAGGAGACCCGTGCCGCCGAGGAACTGCGTGACGCTGTAAGGGATGTTCAGGGCGTGGTTGATGACCATCGGGGCCACCGCAATCACCGCCAGGAACGCCGCGCCGACGTACGTGATGCGCTCCATCACCGTTTCCAGATACTCCGCCGTACGCGGCCCGGGGCGCAGGCCGGGGATGAACGACCCGTGATCGCGGAGCTGTTTGGACATCTCCTCGGGATTGAACTGCACGGTGATCCAAAAGTAGCTGAAGAAGTAGATCAGCACGATCTCGCAGATGACATACGGGAACTCGCCGTTTGCGAAGTTCTTGCTCAGCCAATCAGTTGTGGAGGACCACCAGGAGTTGGGCATGCCCACCTTCGCCTGCTGGCTCAACACGCTGAAGATCACCGACGGGAAGATCATGAGCGAGGACGCGAAGATCACCGGCATGACGCCGCCGTGGTTGATCTTCAGCGGGAGATACGACTTCTGGCCACCGAAGACCTTGCGGCCGCGGGTGTGCTTGGCCTGCTGAATCGGGATGCGCCGCTGCGCCACTGTCATCAGCACTGAGCCGGCGATGACGACCACGAAGCCCGCGAGGATGAAGAACACCGCCGTCCAGCCGATCTTGGTGGCATCGCGGGGATTGAAGTTCGAGTACATCCACTGGATCGCGCCCGGCATCTGTGTCAGAATGCCCGCCGCGATAATCAGCGAGACGCCGTTGCCGATGCCATGCTTGTCAATCTGCTCGCCCAGCCACATGAGGAACATGCAGCCCGCCGTGAGCGCGGCCACCGCCATGATCCACCAGACCGGGTTCGCCGCAGACTCGGGATACACCAGACCCATGGTGCTGATGTACTTCAACCAGCCGATGCCCTGCACGATGCACAGGCCGATGGTTGCAAGCCGCGTCCACTCCATGATCTTCTGGCGGCCTGAGGGGCCTTCATTCTGCAGCGCCTTCAGTTGCGGCAGCACCTGCCCCAGCAACTGAAAGATGATCGATGCGGAGATATAGGGCATCACACCCATGCCGAAGATCGTCGAGCGGCCGAAGGCGCCACCGGAGAAGACCGACATAAAGCCCGCGACGCGGCTCGCCGCCGAGCCCTCGACGGACTGCTGTGTGAAGAAGTCTTCGAGGGTTTTCTGGTTCACGCCCGGGAGCGGAATCCAGTGACCGATGCGAAACACCGCCAGCATTCCCAGTGTGAAGAGAATCTTGGCGCGAAGTTCGGCGATCCGGAAGACATTGAGCAGGGCTTGCAGCATTCGTGTGCGTCCGGGGTGGCTTCCGTGCCGTGTTCAGTCAAGGTTCGGAAAGTCCCGATCCATGACACGGGGAGCGGCGGAAAGAATAGTTCCGCGCGATCAATCCTTCTTCGGGGCTTCCTTCGGTGCGTCCTTGGCGGCTTCGGGCTTGGCATCGGCCTTGGCGGCCTTGGCATCACCCTTCGCATCGGGCTTCTTGCCCTTCTTGTCCGCGTCGGCGGCATCGAGATCCTCGATGACGACCTTCTTGGGGCCCTTGGAACGCTTGAGCTTCTTGGTGAGGTTCTTCGGCGTGAGATCGTCGGAGGAGCGATCAATACCGCGGACCTTGTCGCGACGGGTGCCCGTCTCCTTCACGCTGCCGCCCGCATCGATGATCAGCTTCTTGGCCTTGGCCGAGACGCGATTGGCGACGACAGTGAGTTTGATGGAGACCTTCTCGTCCTTCGACAGATCGCCGAGGATCTTCAGATCGCGGCTGTCGTCGCGGATCAGGCCCGCTTTCTGCAGCGTGGCCATGCTGATCTCGCCGCCCTTGGCGAATGCCGGGTGCTGGATGATCGCGCGGAGGTTGACGATCCAGAAGTGCGTGGTGAAGTTCGCGTTCGAGAAGCCGAACTTCCGCAGGCGGCGGAAGTAGGGCATCTGACCGCCTTCAAAGGCGAGTTTCGTGGCGTGGCCGGAGCGCGAAGACGCGCCCTTCTGGCCGCGGCCGGAGCGACGGCCCGTGCCCGAGCCGGTGCCGCGACCAACGCGCTTGCGCTTCTTATTCTGGCCGGCCAGCACTGTAATATCGTGAATCATCATGACGGGAGACTCCCGGGAACCTGTCTTGCGTGGCACGGGCGGATTCGCCCGTGATTCTGAACTACATCATCTCTGAAAACTGATTGATCCGACAGACCTGATAGAAGAACATCAGGCCTTGGGAGCGGCTCCCGCGGCCTGGTTGCCGCCGTCGGCCGGGCCGCTGTCGCTGCCTCCAACCGGACGGCGCGGACCGCGATTACCACCACCACCGGGACCACCACGACCGCGACCCTTGCGCTCGTCGGCAACGGTGTTCACCGGGCCGCGGGCCTTGCGGGGGCCGGAGCTTTCGGCCATTGTGGTCTTGGAGGCCTCGATGCGCTCGAGGATGTCGGTCTTACCCAGGGTCTGGCCGCGAAGGGTCGCGACATCCTCGGGAAGACGAAGCTGAGCAAGCCCGTCAAACGCGGCCTTCACCGTGTTGCGTGCGTTGGTGGAGCCGTAGCACTTGGAGAGGCAGTCCTGCACGCCAGCCATGTCCATGATCGAGCGGACCACGCCACCAGCGACCACGCCGGTGCCGGGTGAGGCCGGGATCAGACGAACCTTGGAGGCGGAGAACTTGCCCTCAACCTCATGGTGGAAGGTGGTGCCGACGCGGGCGATGGTGATCATCGCGCGCTTGGCGTACTTCTGGGCCTTCTCAATCGCCTGCGGCACTTCATTGGCCTTGGCATAGCCATAGCCCACCTGGCCGCGGCGGTTGCCAATAACCACGAGCGCGCCGAACGAGAACCGGCGACCGCCCTTGACGGTGCTGGCCGTGCGGTACACGCCGATGGTCGTGGATTCGAGCTGCGATGATTCGTCGAGGATCTCGGGCATTGGTGGGTCTTTCGATTCTCTGCGGTGGTCGTGTCTGCTGTGATCTTCTGTTCGGTCGCATGAGTCGCGTATGACTCACATGACCAGTTCCCGTCTGCTTAGAACTTGAGGCCTTCATTACGAGCCGAGTCACCCAGGGCCTTTACGCGCCCGTGGTACTTGAACCCGCCGCGGTCGAACGCGACCGTCGCGATCCCGGCCTTCTTGCACCGGTCCGCGATGAGCTTGCCGACGGCGGCCGCCGACTTGGAGTTGCCGGTCTTGCCCTCGACGGTTCCTTCCGCCTCGACCGAGCTGGCCGATGCGAGCGTCTTCCCCGCCAGATCATCGATGATCTGAACGTGGATGTGCTTCAGGGACTTGTACACAGCCAGGCGCGGCTTGGTGGGCGTGCCCACCAGCTTGGCGCGCACGCGCTTGTGTCGCTTGATCCGGCGTTCGGCTTTGAGCTTGTTCTTGTTCATGGCTGATACTCGTTCTTCTTCGTGAGCCGGGGCGTATTCGCCCCGATAAATCTTCTGTGTCTTATCCGAACCGGCGAAGGCCGGCATTAACTGCCCTTTGCACCGGCGAAGGCCGGCGTGATTAGGCACCGAACTGCTTGCCCTGCTTGCGCTTGACGGTCTCGGTGGTGTACTTGATGCCCTTGCCGTTGTACGGCTCGGGCTTGCGGACGGCCCGCGTCTTGGCCGCGAACTGGCCGACCATCTGCTTGTCCGCCCCCGCGATCTTAATGATCTGCTTCTCAACTGTGACGTTCAGGCCCTTGGGAATCTCGACCAGAATCGGATTCGCGAAGCCGACGACCAGCTTGAGCTTGCCCGCGGCCAGCGACGCCGTCCAACCCACGCCCACGACCTCGAGCTGCTTCTCATAGCCGGTCTGCACACCGAGGATCGCGTTCTGGATCAGAGCGCGATTCGTGCCCCACAGAGCGCGGGCAAAGCGGTCCTCGCCCTTGTCCTCCGGGATGGAGCAGGTCACGGACTTCTCGCTCTCGTTCCAGGCGATCTTCACCTCGGGGTGGACGTTCACAACCAGCGTGCCCTTGGGCCCGGTGACGGTGACTTCCTGCCCCTTCAGGGCGAGCTTGATTCCGGCGGGAACGGTGATGACTTTGCGGCCGATGCGGGACATGGTTTATTCGCTCCTCAGTCGCTTGCGCGACCGGCTTCAACCTGAGTGTGTGGAAACGATGATCGAACGGGAATCAACTGGCTTAGTTCACGAGTGCGAGGAGCTCGCCGCCGAGCCGCTGGTCGCGGCACTTGCGGTCGCTCATCACGCCCTTGGACGTGGAGACGATGCAGATACCCAGGCCCTGGATCGGCCGGGGAAGCTCCTCGACGCCCTTGTAGACGCGCCGACCGGGCTTGGACTCGCGCTTGACCTGATGCAGAATGGTCTCGCCGCGCGGGCCGTACTTGAGCTTGATCTTGATCTTGCCCTGGCGACCGTCCTCGGCAATGCCGAAGTCGTTGATGTAGCCCTCGTCCTTCAGGACGGCGGCGATGCCGCGGCACACCTTGGTGTTCAGGCAGACCACATCCTTGGAGCGGTTTGAGGCCGCGTTGCGGATTCGCGTCAGCATGTCGGAGATCGGATCGTTGATCGCCATGAGTATTCTCGATTCGGGGCTGGTCAACCCATAGGTCGTATGGGTCGTAGAGGTCGTGTGGAAAAAACGTGTGTGGTTGATGCGGAGAATGACTTACCAGGAGCTCTTGCGCATCCCCGGAATCTTGCCCTCAAGCGCGAGCTTGCGGAGCATGATGCGGCTGATGCGAAACTTGCGATACACGCCGCGGGCTCGTCCCGTCAGCTCGCACCGGCGCACGATGCGCGATGAGAACTTGGGCTTGCGGAGTGTCTTGGCCATCTGTGCCTTGGTCGTCATGATCCGAACCTCTGTCTTGAGTGGCACGGGCTTGCGGGCCCGTGTTCTTGTCTTCGTGTCTGCCTACGCGGAAAAAACTCTTAGTTGTTCTTCTCATCCTTGCGGAACGGGAAGCCGAGCTCGCCGAGAAGGTGGCGGCTCATGTCCGGCGTTGATCGCTCGAACTTCAGGTTGATGTTCATGCCGTGGGTGAAGTTCACCTCGGCCATGTTGATCTCCGGGAACACGCCCTGCTCCGAGAGGCCCATCGAGTAGTTGCCCTGGCGGTCAAAGCCCTTGGGGTTCAGCCCGCGGAAGTCCTTGATACGCGGCGTGGCCAGGTGGATCAGCCGATCCAGGAAGTACCACATGCGGTCGCGACGCAGCGTCACCATCGCCGAGGTCTCGTAGCCGGCGCGAACCTTGAAGTTCGACACGCTCTTCTTGGCCTTGATGACGATCGGCTTCTGGCCGCTGATCTTCACGAGCGTGTCCAGAACCGTCTGACGGACCAGCGGCGGAAGCTTCGTGCCCTCCAGGTGCCGGCCCATGTTGACGTTGATGGTGATGCTCTTGAGACGCGGGCGCTGCATCGGGTTCGTCAGCGAGAACTTCTCGCCCACGGACGCATCGACCTTCTCCTTGAACAACGCCTTGAGGCGTGCCGGAGGGAGCGGACCGACGGGTGCCGACTCATCGTGCGCCTTGCTCTTGCCGCTGCCGCCCTTGGGCTTGCCGCTGCTGGGCTTGCCGCCGGAGTGCTGCCCGGGTGCGTGTTGTGGTTTCGTGTCCTTGGCCATGATTCAGACTCGCTTGCTTCGGAAATGCTCGGATGAGCTGGAGGTCGGGGTCGGGTGTGATCTTCGACACTGCACGCACGGATCAGGTGTGCTTGGTATCAGGCGTTCCTGGGATCAAGCGTTTTTGGTCGTTTCCTTCTTGGCGTGCTTGAGATGCTTGGGGTGCTTGACGTGCTTCTTCGCATCGGCGGTGCGATAGGCCTCGCCGATCACATCGCCGGTGGTCGCGGCCACGCGGGCCTTGCTCCCGTCGCTGTTGTGCTTGAAGCGCACACGCGTCGGCTTGCCGTTCTTGTCCACCGGGCTCACATTCGAGATGTGGACCGGTGCCTCACGCGTGATGATGCCGCCCTGCGGCGCCTTCGGCGTGGGTTTGAGGTGCTTGGTACGGAGATTCAAGCCCTTCACAATGACGCGCTCGGACCCGGGCTCTTCGCCCGTGATCACGCGCACGATCGTGCCGGTCTTGCCCTTGTGCGAGCCGCTGGTCACCATGACCAGGTCGCCCTTGCGAACGTGACGAGCCATCACACCACCTCCGGTGCAAGAGAAACAATCTTCATGAAGTTCTTTTCCCGCAGCTCACGGGCGACGGGCCCGAAGATGCGTGTGCCCTTGGGGTTGCCATCGTCGAGAATCAGCACCACCGCGTTCGCGTCGAACTTGACGTACGACCCGTCCGCGCGGCGTGTCGGCTTGGTCGTGCGAACCACGACGGCCTTGAACTTCTCGCCGGCCTTCACATCAGACCCGGGCAGGGCCTTCTTGATCGAGACCAGGACGCGATCGCCCACGCCCGCCATGCGGCGCTGGAACTTGCCCGTACGCGTCGAGGCGCCGTACACGCGGATGACATAGGCGATTTTCGCGCCCGAGTTGTCCGCGACTTCGCATCTTGTTTCTTGTTGCAGCATGGGATTCGTTCCCGATTCGTGTTCGTAGGTTCGTGCTAAATCGTGAGTCGTTCAGTTCGGAAAAAACAAGGCGCTCATCAAGCCTTGACGGGCTTCTTGGTCGGGTCCTGCGTGACCAGCTCCACGCGGCTGCCGCGCTCCACGATCCGGACCAGCGTCCAGTGCTTCGTGCGCGACATCGGCCGGCAGGGCTTCACCTCGACGGTGTCGCCGAGCTTGGAGTCGTTCGCTTCATCATGCACCTGCAAGACCGTCTTGCGGGAGATGAACTTCCCGTACTTCGGGTGCATCGTCTTGTAGTTCACCACAACCGTCCGCGACTTGGAACGCTTGTCGGACTCGACAGTGCCGACCATCGTCACGATCTTGTTCGCTGCGCCGGGGGTGGTGGCTGTTGCTTTGGCTGCTGGTGCTTTGGTGGTCGGCATAGAACTCGGTCTTTCGTCGGGCTGGTGCGTGATTCAGGTCCGGGGTGACTGTTTACTCTGACTGCTTACTTGGCCTTCGCCTTGCTCTTGGCGGCCGTCTTGGCCGCCTTGCGCTTCGGTGCCGCCTTCACGGCCTTGGTCGCCTTCTTCCCGGCCACGCGAGCGTGGCTGTGAACGGCGGCCTTCTTGCCGTGCGTCGGGGCCTTCTTCGCCTTCACGGCGCTCGCGGCCTTCTTCGCCGGTGCGTGCGTGCGGGGCTCGCCCTTGCCCGTAATACGGCGCGAAGACTGCTCGGTCATCAGCCTCGCGATGGTGCGCTTGGTGATGCCGAACTGGGAGTGGTCCTCAACCTTCTCGGTCACCGACTGCGAACGCAGCGTGTAGAGCTTGTCGCGAAGATTCTTGACCTCCGCTCCGATCTCGTCGGAGGTCATCTTCTTGATGCCCGCTGCAAACTTTTTTTCTTCGTGCTTGGCCATGAGTTGAACTCTTGCTCGCTGATGCTGGTTGATTCTGTCTTGATCTGGTCG
>JBKJOD010000181.1:0-6016 GCA_046593245.1 Phycisphaerales bacterium | reverse complement strand
ACCAGATCTTCGCATTGTCCATCGCCTCGATCGCGTCCACGCGTCCCCAGTCCTCCCAGTCAAAGCCGTATGGGCGGCGATTCGTCGGGCAGACGATGACCATGTCGGGCTTGGGGTCGTAGCAGGGCGCTTGGCTCGCCGCCTCGACCGAGGCGCCGTGCAGCGAGAGCACCAGTGCGGGGTGCTCGATTTTTCCTTCGGTGGCCTGTGGCAGTGGGGGGGTGATGGCGGCGTATTGCACGCTGCCGTCGATCGCGCTGACGTATGTGCGGTGGTGGACCTGATCGGGCGTACGAGATCGGAGCGTGATCCGCGTCGGCTTACTCGGGGCATTCTTGGCATCGCCCGCTTCACGCACGGTGATGGTCACACCGACATCTGGCTTGTCTTTCACGGAAGCCGCCAGCACGCGGAGCGCGGCCTTCTGGGCGGTGGCTGGTGGCAACTCGATCCGCTCTTCTTTGGCCGCGCTGCTCGCCCCGTCGGCGGCCGCGCTCACCAGAATCGTCTTGGCCGATCCGGTCGCGTTCACAATCGGAACACCAATCCAATATTCCGTCGGCTTCTCGCTCAGCACATCCGGCAGCGTGACATCATCGGTGTACACGATGACATCCGACGCCGGCGCGGCAAGATTCGCCTTCAGCCCGGTGCGGCCCGCGTGCGCAAACAGCAGTTGATTCGTTCCCTGCTTGAGCATCACCGGCAGGTGCAGCTTGCCGTTGGAATATGGATCCCCCGCGTGCGGCTCGCCGTTCACGTACACCATCGTGTCGCCGCTCGCATCCAGGATCATCACCCGATCCGCGTCGGACATCACGGTGCAAAGCACATATGCGCCGCGCCCGAGCCGGTTGAACTCCCCGTTCTCTCCCGCCTTGACGGCCTTCCATGATCGCTCGCCATCACCCAGCCCCTGCGGACGCTTGAGCGCATCGCCATCCTTGGGCGTCCCGAGCGTTCCCCGCGCCATCGCATCCGCGACGGCGTCGATATTCACCACCCGCCGCCCCCACGCGCCGACATCGGCGATGGCCAGCCCTTCGGTAAGCGCAACGGCCTGCACATCTTTGGTGATCGCCAGGTCGGCCCGCGCAGCGCACGCTGCTCCAGCGGCCGCGAGCATGCACGCGACCAGTGCCGCACGCGCCCGGCCGCCCACACCACATCCATCACCGACGCGCGCTGTTCGAGAAAGATCGAAGATCATGCAACCCTTTCCACCGAGAGGAAGACTTGCAGGATAATGCGCCGGGGATGAACAACTGACAGCAATTCGCGCCCCCTCGATGCGAGATTCACAATCTGCCGCGCGGCAGTGAATGAGTGTTCATTCAGGGATTGTGGTTTACTTGGGGTTTGAAACGAGGTAGCCACGACTACATCGCCGCCACGCACGTACGGGTCGTGTTTACGGGGCGCGTAGTTCGCGTCTCCCAAACCCCAGCTTCATCGCCTCCTTCGCCAAAATCAACGTCTCCTCCGCCACCACATTCGCCTTCGCCACGCCGCGGCGGATCACATTCTGCACGATCGCATCCCCCTCCGGCCCATCCAGCTTGGCGCGGCGTTCCCGCATTGGCTCCAGCAGCGTGTTGATCGCCGCACCGAGTTCCGCTTTCACATGGCCGTGCATCACTTCCTTGTCGCTGGCATATTCAGCACGGATCGCATCCGCCCTTTCGCGCGGCAGGAACGCCTCGCAATACTGCAAGATCGCGTGCTCTGGCGAAACCTTCCCTGTCGCCAAGTCCGGCGTTACCGTGATCTTGTTGATCTTTTTCTGCACCGTCTTGGCATCGTCGTACAGGAAAATCGCGTTGCCGAGGGACTTGCTCATCTTCTGCACGCCATCGAGGCCGACCAGCCGCGCCACGCGGCCGATCTTTGCCTTCGGCACCGGAAACAGCCCTCCCGCTTTCACATGGTCCTGGGTTTCCACGCGGTTGCCGACGCCGCAGTAGAGCTGGTTGAACTTGCTCGCCACATCGCGGCACATCTCGATGTGCGCCTCCTGATCCTCGCCGACGGGCACGAGCTCGGGACGGAAGGTCAGAATGTCCGCGCACTGGCCGACGGCGTAGAGCGGGAAGCCGAAGGGATACGTGTCGCCCAGCCCCTTGCTGTCGATCTCCGTCTTCAGCGTCGGATTACGCATCACCTTGTTGAACGGGATGAGCATCGAGAAGAGGAACGTGAGTTCCGCGATCGCAGGGATCTCGCTCTGCAGCACAAATGTGCTGCGCTCCGGGTCCAGCCCGACGGCGAGCCAGTCCTTCACGATGCCGATGGTGTTGGCGCGAATGTCCGCGGGCTTCTCCGCCAGCGTGGTGAAGGCGTGGACGTTGGCGATCAGGAAGTAGCAGTCGTACGAATCCTGCAGCGCGAGCCGGTTCTCCAGTGAGCCGACGAAGTGTCCAAGGTGCAGGCCCGTGCTTGTGGGTGTGTCGCCGGTCAGGATGCGGGGCTTGGTGTTCATGATGATTGCTGCGTGGTCGTTGAAGCGGGTCGGCGGTGAGGGTAGGTATTCGGCTGGGGAATGGCGGTTTCGCCGGTCACGTCGCCGGTTTCCCCTGTTAAATCTGGCAAGCCGCGCCGTTCGCAACGCCCATCGCATATTCGGACCCGCCCCCAGAACTCGCATTGCTGGCCTCTCGTAGCACCGCGAGCATTCTTGCGTCCTCATCCGCGCTCGCCTTGACCCTGCAAGAATCAGCACGCTTTCCCAATCACTTCCCCGGCCCGCATTGTTCAACAGGCGGGCCAATCCAAAGGAAGATCCGCGCATGGCCTGGTTCACTCGACGCCCCGACGCGCCCATTTCGCCGACCGTCGCCGCCCAGCAGCAGGCCGCGGCGGAGGCCCGCGCCGCACGCACACCCACGCAACGATTCATCCGCGAGTGGATCCTCCCCATCGGCGTGGTCATGGCGATTATGGCCCCGATCCGCTCCGTGATCGCCGACTGGAACGATGTGCCTTCCGGCTCCATGCGCCCGACGATTCTCGAGGGCGACCGCATCTATGTGAACAAGCTCGCGTTCGGCCTGCGGCTTCCCTTCACGAATACATACCTTGCACGCTGGGATGAGCCGCGCCGCGGCGACATCGCCACCTTTGCTTCCCCCGCCGACGGAATCCGACTCGTCAAACGCGTCATTGGCGTTCCCGGCGACACCATCGAGCTGCGCAACAACGCACTCTTCGTCAACGGTGTGCAGGCACGCACCAGCATCATGTCCACTTCATCGCAGCCCATTCCCGGGCGCGCGGCCGTTTCCGCCACACTCGCGCTGGAGAACTTCTCTGGCGCAGACCACGCCATCGAGATCATCCCCGGCATCGTCAGCCGCTCGACATTCGGGCCGGTCACGGTCCCGCCAGGCAAATATTTCATGATGGGTGACAACCGCGATATGTCCAACGATTCGCGGTACATCGGCATGGTCCCGCTGGAGAGTTTCTACGGGAGATGCTCCGGGGTTGCTCTGTCACTCGATCCGGACAGCAGTTATTGGCCGCGCTGGGATCGCTGGTGCAGCCCGCTGCGGTGAAACCGCGAGGCAGGGCTTTCCCTCGGCCGCTGCGGCCCGCGCGTCGCAGCGAAGAAATCCACCCTCTCCGCGACTTTGAACTGAACCTCAGTTGGCTCGTCGTCGGCCCGATATCGAGAGATCGGACGCCGATGTGGCGTTCCTTTCGGTGTCGCGTGCCGTCCGGCACCACACCGGGCGTGTCGCCGATTGAACCCTACGACCCGCGGGGCCCATGAATGGCTCACATCCTTGTGATCGATGATGCCAAGCTCATCCGCGAGCTGCTCAAGCGCGCTCTGGCGAAAGAGGGCTTCGTCGTCTCGGCGGCGTGCAGCGCGGCCGAGGGTTTGGAGATGGCTCGCAGCTCCAAACCTGACGTTGTCCTTCTGGACCTGGAAATGCCGCAGCGCGACGGCATCGCCTGCCTGCAGGACTTCCGCGCTGACAAGGTCCTTCAGCACACCCCGATCATCATGGTCTCCGGCACACCGGCACGCGAGATCGTTGTACGGGTCGCACAGATCGGTGTGCAGGGCATCATCATCAAGGGCGAGCGCATGGTTCCGGAGATCACGCGCCGTGTGCACACGTTGCTCGCACCTCCGCCAGTGGCTCAGCCCCTGATCGCAAGCAATCCGAATACACGGACTCTTCCCGCCGCGGCGGTGGTCTCAGCTGTGCCGACGCCAGCAACACCACCATCCGTGCCCACGAGCATTCCGCGGCCCATCGCGCCAATGAATCAGCCCGTCAAGAAACAGCCACAGCCGGAAATCGTCCAGCCGCCCCGCACGGTCGAACCCGCTTCGGAGGAGGACGATCGACAATCAATCATCTCCAGCGTGTTGCAAATGGACGCAGAGGGAGATGATCTTGAGCAGGCCACGCAGAAGCTCAGGGCTCTCAAGCCGATCATGACGCGTTCGGAGCTTCTGGAACGCGTGATTGAAGGCAACGACCTTCGCGCCATGAAGCCCGCCGTGCAGCAGGTCTTGTCACTCACTGGCAGCGCGAGCGCCTCGATTGAATCCATCTCTCGCGCCATCAAGCAAGATCAGGCGCTCTCTCTCAAAATGCTCAAGGTCGCCAACTCTCCGATCTACACCCGTGGCGAACGAGTCGAGACCGTGCAAAAGGCCGTTGCACGCATCGGCGTGACGCAGATTCGCACCACCGTGCTCTCGCTGGCCGTTGTGGATAGCTTTTCAAACACGGGGCTTGCGGGGCGGATCAAGACCGATTGGTTCTGGGAGCATTCCATCGCGGTGGGCCTGATCGCCTCCAAGATCGCACGCGTGCTCGGACAACGGCCCGAACAGATCGACGCGATGTTCACGGCGGGGCTTTTGCACGACGTCGGACGGGTCATCTATGCCGAACGCCTTGGTGATGATTACACCGCCGTGATCGACGCGGCCGACACGCTGGGGATGCCGCTGGAAACGGTCGAGTCGCGCCTGCTGCTTGTGAACCATGCCGACCTGACCGATCGCCTGCTCCGCCTCTGGAACTTCTCTCCAGAACTGATCAACCCGATCGCGCTGCACCACCTGAGCGTTGGAAATATCCGACGCACCGCACCGCGCATGGCCGAGTCCGTCGCCACACTGGGGCTGGCCAACCGTCTCGCGCACGCGATGCTTCTTGGCTCCAGCGGCAACGAGTCTGTGTATCCGATCGCCGAGTTCATCGAGTTTCTCAAGCTCTCCCCGCAGCACTTGGCCGAGATCTGCGCCACCGTGCCCGAGCAGACGCTGGACACCAAGCTCCAGATGCTCTCTCACGGCGGTAGCGCCGCCGCCTCCATGCTCGATGAGACCCGCGCCAAGCTCAATCCGGCCATCCGGCCTCTCCACGTCAGCGTCGAGGAGCACGGCAATGCCGCCCAGATCCTGCTGGATCGGCTCATCCCCGGCGGCGCGGCGGACGCTCCCAATATCGCCATCGTCCGCATCTCGCACGTCCGCGAGCGGGCCCAACTGGTCACCAAGCTCCGCACTCTGGAGCAGGAACGAGCCGTGAAGAATCTTCCCACCCTCGTTCTCGGTGTTGGGCAGGGCTGCTTCTTCGCCGATGGCATGCTCGGTGATCGCCTCGTCGAACAGGCCGTTCTGCCGCTGCGGCTGAATCGGGTCATCGGCCTTCTGAACACTCTGGTTGGCGAGAACGTTGTCTCTCTGGCCGCGTAACATGTATCGCGATCAGAGTGTCAGAGCGCACTTTCGCAACCGTTGTCACATCGCGGCCTGGGGATATTGCCGCGCGACCGCGTCCGGCAGATCAGCCGCCACTCACCCCGTGTCCCGCCTTGCATATTTGGATCCGCGTGCCACCCCGTACGCGGCACCTCGCGCGGATCTCCTCCCCGCTCAGCTCAGCTTCGCCCTTGCGAGAGCCATTCGCCCACACACGGTTACACGCCTGCGAACATAGCGACCACCAGGTTTCCGGCGTTGAACAGCGCGTGCATCGTGATCGGC
>JBKJOD010000457.1:0-10904 GCA_046593245.1 Phycisphaerales bacterium | reverse complement strand
ACGCCGCTGCGGTTCATTTCATCCAGGATGGCCTTGCTCACGGCGTACAGCGCGCGGCTGCTCCAACGCTGCGGCGGCTGGAGCGAGATGTCCTCGATCGTAAATGATTCCGTCGGCACATTGCCGCCGGGAGCGACATAGCCCGCGTCGGTTTTTCCGAGCGTGAGTTCGTGCTTGAGCAGATCGTCCACCGACGGCAGCGAGGGATGATCCAGCGCGTAGCGGATGACCACCGCGCCGACCAGATACGTCGGAGCTTCGGGATCGGCTTCACCGGGAACCTGCACCACCGGCTTCCTGGGCGCGGGTGCGGGTGTTTCGGGCGGCGCAACCGCCGGCTTCTCGGGCTGCGCCACCTTTGGCGTGTTGCCGCCATTGGGGGTGGGCATCACAAACTCGCCCTGCGCTATCGCAGGAGCGCCGATCGCAAGACCCGCGATCGCAACGAGGAGGGAAGTCGTCAGATTTTGTTTCGACACATTGACCATGCAGCCCCTTTCGGCTGGTTGTGTAGTTTGGCAATATCACCCCGCGGCCATCAGGAGCCCAGAGGGTGGGAAGCATTGGCGCGATACGGTACCGAAAACTCTCCAGATGCGTCAAATCGGGATTGCTGTGGAGGGGGGGGGGAGGGCTGTCGGTAAGGTTGTGGTGTCCGCCGGTACTCTTGCGACATACCCGAGATCGCGGGGATTATGTTCATGCCGCGAAACAAAGGCATTCGGGCTGTGACAGCTCACATGGGCTGGAAAGCCCATGCCACTACTTCCGCACCGGCAGGGTCGGGAGCGGCTCCAACAGCCGGTTCAGCCGCGCGGCGAGCGACTGGCCGCCCTCGAACCCCGCGCTGAAGCAGAGCCGAAAGCCGACATCGGCGTACCCCTCCTGTGCTTCTTCCAGCACCACCGGCTGGGGTTGGTCGACGGGAATGGCAGGATCGCTCAGGGCGGAGCCGCCGATGATGTGCAGTTTGGACGCATTCTCGGCAATAAATGCCGACGCAGCGCCGGGACGGGCTTCGGGCTCATCCGAGACCGGGACATCCAGCACGAACTCGGCGACATTTCCGACCAAGTTCTTGAGCCCATCACCCTGACCCAGAAACACAGGTGTGAACCAGAGCGTGCCGTCGGACACGTCCAACGAGGCCCCACTCGGGCTGGGCGTGGCTCCGGGGGGAACAAACGCGCCCGCGTCGGGGAGCTGGTTCTTGCCGCCCGCGGCACGCTGGGCTTGGGAGAAGCTGAACTGGGCTTTCCAGGTGCTGTCGCGGAGATTCGCGGGTGTCCCACTCGCTGGGAACTGGGCCTTGGCCGCGGCCCACTCGGCACTGGTGGGAAGGCGACACCCCACCAGCCGCGCCCCCAGCAAGGCCGCGCTCGGGGAGAGGTGCTGCATCGGCGCATCCAGCGTTGGGGCGGCGGGCTCGGCGTCCTTGGGATAGTCGTCGGGCGAACCAAGCGCACGGGAAGCCAGCCATGCGTGCGGGGCGCGAACTCCGCCGCGCTTGCCGGTGGAGTCGATCCACTCCCAGCAGCGCGGACCGGGACGCGGATCACTGACACGATCAAACTGTCGGAGCGACTTCACAAGTTCGTTCGGCCCTGCACGGACGGACACGATCGCCGCGAACTGCGCGGCCGAAACCTCCGTCGCGCCCAGGAGCACCGCGTCACCGCCGGGCATGTCCACACGCACGAAGGCGAGCTCGGGCAGTGCGCCACCGCCGGCGGAGGGCTTGAAACGCACGAGTTTTCCATCCTGGGAGCCGACATACCCCGGTGCGCTGCCGGGGCCGCGAGCGAGCACCTCGGCTGGAACGCTGCCAGCATCGCTGTTTGTCATCGCCGTTTCGATGATCTGGAGCGTGGATTGGACGCTTCCGAGAAATGCGATGCCACCGGGGAGGGCTCGCACATCCGCGAGGAACTTTTTCGCGGCCGCTGAGGATTCCGTGTCGGGCGTCTGCGAGTTCATCACCGCGATTTTCAGTTCGCTCAGCGCCTGGTTGTACGACAGCCGGGGCTCGGCCTGCGTGGCGATGGGCACCGGCGGCTGCTCCGCGAAGGCCTGGCGGGAAACGCCGCCCATCATTCCCGCCGCGGCGATCAGCGCGAGTGCCAGGAATCGCCCAGCGCCAGAACGCCGCGCGGACTCCGGCGGCATGGGCACAACCTGATCGCCGTCTGCGGACTTGGAAGCGATCCAGCCGTCGGCTTGGCGGGCGAACGCGGCATCAATGGTGTATGGAATCTCGGTCGTCAAGGGAACTGTCTTCTCGCTTGCTTGCAGTGCAAAGAACTGCGGGCCCTGCGGCTCGCCGATGATCGCATCGACAAATCGCGGCCCGTTCCCACCACCACCAACCCCGTCTCCCGTTCCCCCTCTGGATCGCACGATCAGAAGCGTGGTCGCCCAGGGCTCCAATCGGGAGAGCAACAGTTGCTCCGCCCCGCGAATCACGCCCACAACATCGTTCGCGGCCGCGCCGGCGGAAGCGATGGCGGGCAGTCGCAACTGCACGGACGTCAGGTGGGACGCCTCCGCGCCCTTGCCACCCATACTCCCGATCCTGCTCTGCGGTTTCGATCCTTGCTCGAACATCTCCGCTTCCCGGTGCAGTTGATACAGAATCCGGTACAGCCCCTGACGGCTGGGGCCCATGTCCGGTCGGTCGGCGACCGCAGCGAGATACCCCTGTGGAATCAACAGTTCCGCGGGTGCATCGTCCCTCTCGGACGCGACACTCGCCAGCCGGGCCCGCAACGTGCATCGCGCCGAATCCAAGATGGAAATCACCTGCTCCGCTGTGGTCGCCTGCTCGCAGCGTTGCTGCACCGACTCAAGCTCGGGAAGCACCGTTCCCAAGGCCCACTCCAGCGATGCCCCGTGCAGCTGCGCGGCAACGCCCATCGGATATTTGTCGCGCCCCTTCCCGTCCCGACTGGACCAGATGCGGGCGATGAGCAAGTCGCCACGGCTGCGCATCAGCAGCACATGGGCGAAGCCCTCGATGCGAGCATCGGGCTCCAACTTGTCCCACTTCCCGGCCTCGATGTTCGGGGCAATGCCCTCGACGTAGACCAGCGTCTTGAAGTCCACGAGACGCTGGGTTTCAAGCCCGGGGTCGTCGATGTGGTCATTCCATCCGACGTGCTTGCCGAACGCACCGAGGTACACCTCGGTGTCGTTGCCGCCCGTCTGCTTGCCCATAAGTCGAGAGAAAAATGAAATGCCGGTCTCCTTGGACGCCTGTGGCCGGAGCATATGGAGCCAGCGGCCAGCAGACGCGAAAACCGAGGCACAGGATCACGGATACCGGATTTAAGGAAACCAGGGCAGCTCCGGCAGTTCGGTGTCAAACTCGAGGCGCAACCAGACGGATTTCATGCCCGACGGCGTCTGCACATCCGCCTCGACATCCCAGACCTTTCGATCGTCTGCTTTCACCGGTTGGCCACGGAAGTGATCCACAAGATAGAGGCCGCCCCACTTGCTGGGAATGTTCAGCGTGGCCACAGGTCCGGGTGCGGTCTGATCGGAGGCGAAGAACTTGAGGTCGAAGGCCGCGCCGGGGGCGCGGAGCTTTGTCAGCCGGGCCTCCGATTGACCGGCGAGCGGCACGGTGCTCTTCGCTTCGCCACCCGCGGCGACCACTGCCACAAACGGTGCGGCGCTGGTGAGCGCATCCTTGCCGAGCGAGGGGGGCTCCTTGGGCAGCACGGAGATGGTGCAAATCTGGGCGGGGTGGGATGCGGTTGGAAGTGCTTTGAGCATGGCGTCCACACGCTTGTGCGGCGGCGTGCCCGCGGCACGGGCTTTCTCGATGGAGTCACGGAGCGTGGCGAGTTCCTCGCCGCTGAGTTCCGCGGCCGCGCTGTTGAAGCGGGCGAGGGGAAACTTGAGTGCAGCCGAAGCGGCGGTTGGCTGAGCCGGGGTGGGTGTGGGATTCTGCGCCACCGGTGTGGTTGGCGGAGTGGCAGGCGGCTTGGGAGTCGGGATCGGGGCGGGTGTTGGTACAGCCGCGGGCTCGGTGCCGATCGGGCGAGCGACACCATCGGGGATGAGTTTTTGATAGATCGTCCGCATGGAAGCGGGCGGCCATGTTTCCTCGGTGTACAGCGCCTGATACGCATCTTGCAAACCCGGTAGATCCTTCTGAGCACCCTTCTCGATAAAGTCGTTGTTGCCGCGGAGCGCGTACCGCAGGAGCGGCTCGAGGTTCAGAAGGGGGTGCTTGCCGCCAGCTGATGCGGACACGCAGGCCCGCTCCAGTTTGGCAAGTTGCTCGATCGCGCTGGCGGCTTCGGGGGGGAGCGGACCGTCAGCCACATCGCGCGTGAGATTGATCTTGCAGGTATCGATGATGGGCCGAAGGATGCTGCCCTCAAACAGCGCGCGGGCGGCTCCGAGACGTTGAGATTCGACGAAGTTGCCGTCACCATCACCAAGAACCGCGGCGACGGGACGAAAGATACCGGGAATGACGATGGGCTTTTTCGCTTGCTCTTGAATCTCGATCGCCATGCCGGCAATTGTGCGTCGCTCGGGCGGAACTGGCAGGTTGCTGAGTGCTCTGGCATCGTCTCCTGGTCCGCCGCGGTACTTGTAGTCCTTGTCGGCGCGGGTGCTATAGGAAACGATCGGGAGATACTGCTCGCTTGCGCCGACCGCGGGTTCGGCCTGGCGAGCGTTTTCGCGATAGACCTTGCCGGTGCTGGTCCAGAACTCTGCCGGCTTCACAATCGTGTTTGAGAGCGATCGCGCTCCGAACCATGTAAACAGCCCGACGGCGAGCAGTCCCGCCGCGGCCGCGCCGTACATGGCGATGTTGCGGGTCTGCTGCTGCTTGCGCGTGCTGACGGCGCGGGTGACCAGGCCCTTCTCGCGGAAAACCTTGTTCATGAAGAGGTCGCGGAGAAAGAAGGCGCGGTCGCGCTCCCAGACCCGCCCCTCGGGCAGCGACTCGACGGGAACGCCGAAGGTCTCAGCGAGCTCCTGATCCAGGGCCGCGCCCTCGCGCATCGAGCTGGTGAAGTAGATGCCGCGCAGGAAGAGCGGCCGTTGCGACCACTCACCGGAGACGAAGATCATCTCCAAATAGCGCTTGAGCCGGGGGGCGATGCGCATCATCGCATCCGGGAAGGCATAGAGCGCATCGACCTGCTCGGTGCGCGGCTTGCGGGCGTTCTCGGTGTTGATCGGGTCTTGCAGCAAGCCGGCGCGCCGCTTGGCCAGCCGGTGCTGCACGGTGCGGAGATGCTCCTCGACCAGTTCGGGGTTGAACGGCTTGTCGAGCGCATCGGGGTTGGACCACCCCAGCACCTGGTGCTGCAACGCGGGATCGGTGAGTTCATCGAAGAACTCGCGGAAGCCGTTGATGAGGTCACACTTGGTGATAAGCACGAACACCGGGAAACGCACGCCGAGGATGCGCTGGATGCCGTCGAGCTGCTGCGCGATGCGCCCGCCCTTCTTCTCGATCTGCTCCGCGGTATCACGAATGAGCGATTCGGCGGGGATCACCAGCAACATGCCGTTTACCGGGCAGTTCGGGCGGTTGCGTCGCAGAAGTTTCAGGAACTCCTGCCACTCGCTGGACGTTCCCGGTTCGACTTCCTCGAACAGCAATCGGCCGGCGGTATCCAGAATCACCGCGTGATTCGTGAACCACCAGTTCATGTTCAGCGTGCCGCCAACGCCCTGCAACTGATCCTGCAAGCCCGGCGGGAAACCGACGTTGCAATGTCGTACCGCCTCGGTCTTGCCCGAGCCCGGCTCACCCACCAGCAAATACCACGGGAGCGCGTACAGGTTCTTCCCCGCGGCCCGGAACTTCTCCACGCCCGTATCGAAGTTCTTGCGCAGATCATCCACCCGGGCGCGCCGGGCCGGCTCGGTGATGCCCAGCGGCGTCATGCCAGCATTCGACGAGATGGACCGCTCCATCGGCGCGGCCTTGCGCTTCGCCATCATCGAGAGAATGCCGCGGTACAGCCCGAGCATCAGCCCGATCACGACCAGCCCGGCGAGCACCACGTAGATCGCCAGCGCACCGCCGAAGATCATCACGATCGCTCCGGCGAACGCGAGCGCCAGCACCGCGATGACGATCTTCGTCGCCGCGGGCATGTTGGCGTATCCCTGCAGGAGTCGGTTCATTGGCCGCCTCCTGAGTGGGCCGCAGGCGCAGTGGTTGCAGAGTCTTTATTCAACGAGTGGAGCGAGTCCTTTATCCGCTTTTGCTTGTCCAGATAGAGGGCAATGTTGGCGGCGAACATGGTGAGCGCGAGCCCGGCCAGCACGATGCCCACGCCAAGCAGTTTTCCCGCGGGCGGCTGCACCAGATCACTGGTGTTCACGTGCTCGTATGCCTCCGGGCAGATGCGGGCGGAGCGGTCCGCGTCCATCAGCCCGCGCAGGCGGCTGGAGACTTCCAACATCTTTTTGCGCAGCACCTCCGGCTGCCCCGCGTACCAACCCGTGAAGCCAAGCCCCATGCAGGTGTAGAACACACTGACACGCTCGGTCGCCGCATCCGACTGATCGCGCAGCGTCGCGTCGAGCTGATCAAAGAAATCCTCATCACCCGCCATCTGGCCCTTGTCCGAGGCCATGTCCTGCCACTGCTTGGCAAACGGCAGTGCTGATGCACGCACCATGAAATCCACGAAATACAGCAGGATGATCTCGATCTTCTCGAAGTTCTCCTGCTGCTGGTGCTGAACCGCGCGGGCCCGGCACTCGGCCAGAACACCCTTGGTCTCCGAGCGCACCTGCACCATCTCCGGAGACACGCCCTTTCGCGCCGAGCGACTCAACCGGCAGACGAACTGGAACAACGGCTCACAACATTCCACAAGCGTCATCACTTGGTCGGCCCTTCCTTGGACAAGCCCTTCAGCAGACTCTCGGCATACCCGGACATCGCGCCGAGCAACTCCCGCTCGATCGCCTGCGCATCCTGCGCGCCGGCCAGCTCGACATACTTCCGCCAGCAGCGCACCTCATGCCCCACCAGCACGCCACCCGCGCCCGCAGAGAGTTTCGCGAGTTTCTCGACCTCCTGCGGCGCGAGCTTCTCCAAATGCTTCTGCGCGTACACGCGCCCGGCCTGCCCCACACTCGCCGTGAGCGCGGCCGTCAACTGCCGAAGCCGATCCAGATCCTGCCGCAACTGCTCGCGTGTCACGCCCGGATCACCAGAAGCAAACTTGGCCATCGCCACCTTCGCCGGGGCGCTCCGCTTCAGCGGCGAACTGGGAGACACGATCTTCCATGTGCTCCAGACAACCTGATCCAGTGATGAGGCCAGCTCAGCAAGCATGGCGGCCAGCTCGTACGCGCTGGCGGCGTCCACGTGCTCGCCCGGCGGAAGGCCAAGCGCCTGCTCCAGTCGTTTGGCCGCGTCGGCGGGCTGGGATGTCGAACCTGTTGTTTCAGCGGGCACGTGCGATCCTCGAAGGTGTTTCCCGATCCCCTTGTGGCAGAACCCTTGGACGCGGAGTTTATCGGGCTTTGGGCCGGGCCGCGCTGCATGTTGGAGTTTGTTGGAAACTCCCGCGATCCGCCGGATTGTGCCGCCTGTGCGGGAGGACCGCCGGTTTGCGGATTTTCCCGCTCGTCGCCGAGTTCAGCGGCGATCCGAACCGCTCGATTCTCTTCTCGGCTCGCCGCCTCCGTCGCCACCCTTGGAGACTCGCCATGCGTTTTCGCCGCCTGATTGCTCCCGTTCTGCTCGGGGTCGCCCTTTGCCTCATCTCCGGATGCTCGGGCTCCACCTCCACCAAGGAACGGCAGTGGGAACGGGCCTCAGCGCACACCCGCTTGGAGCGAGGGGCATATCCGACCGGCTCGCTCGCGGCCAGCGACGGCGTGGGACGCTCGATCTTCACGCCGGAGACCACCGTGGACACCACCCACGGCCGCTCTACGTTTGCGAATGTGCCGACCGAGTAAGTTGTCTTACTGCCCCAGCACGTACCCATCATCCGTGAGCAGCTTCCGCAGCCGCACCGCGAAGCTCTCGCGCGGCGGAGCCGTTCCCGCCGCGTTGAAGGCCAGCCGGCAGCCGATGTCCGAATATCCCTCGGTAATGTCCTCAAACTCCAGCGGAATCGGGCGATCAATCGGCAACTCTGGCGCTGATAGTGCCGAACCGCCGATCACGCCGAGCTTCACATTCCCGAGCATGTCCTGAATGGCGTTGGTCGCCGCGCTCGCGGGCGTGCGCTCAAACTGCGGCCCATCCTCCACCACCAGTTCGGCGACATTGCCCACCAAGTGATGCACACGCTCACCGCCGCCGCTGCTGGTGACTGTAAACCAGAGAATCCCATCGCTCTGTTGCCCGGACTTGGCATTCTCGCCGACCGGAAGTTTCTGCACGGCGGTCGCGCCGAACGCACCGATGTCTGGCCACGGAAAACCGTCCTGCCGCGTCACACTGGCCCGCGCGGACTTGATGTGTGCCCGCTGCTTCTCAAAGGTGGCATCCCGCAGGTTTGATCCCGATGGTGTGCCGCTGCCGTCGAACTTCTTGTGCGCCGCCTGCCATTCCGCGACGGTGGGGAATCGACACCCAGCCAATCTTGCGACATACGCGAGCGTGTACGGCGGAATCTCCTGCATCGGGTGATCCCGCTGCGGCTCGCCGCCCGCGGCGTCCGCCACCTTGGCGATCTGCCCCGGCACCTCGATCCCCGGCGCGTAGCCGGGAAGTTGCGGCGTCATATTCGAGTCCACCTGCATCCACGATTGCGTCGTCAGCACACCGCGTGCATCCAGATTCCAGCCGCGCGGCGTCTTCCATGTGTTCAGCGCGGGCAACCCATCCTTAAACTTCGCCCACGCGCTCGGGCCGACGGCCTCGACAATCTCCGCCGCGTCGCCGATCGAGAGCTCGCGCGTACAGAGATACACCGCCGCCTCCGGATCCGGCCCGGGCACCTCGACGCGCACAAAGAGCAGCGTCGTGGAGCCGCGCGTGAACGTCAGGTCAGCGGTCGTGGTGTCAAGATTCGCCTGCCACTTGCCTGCCATCTGTCCCGGGCCAAGCGTTTTGGGATCGACCTTCGGGCGAACAATCTCTTCGGCGCGCACGATCGGCGCGGCATCCGCGAGCAGCTTGCTCACGTTGCGAGCGCCAGTGACATCCGAGCCCAGACCTCGCACTGTGCGATCGAACGCACCAAGCACTTCAACAACCCGATCATCCGAGTCATCCGGCTTCGCGTCTTTTCGGAGCTTGGAATACAGCAGGTTGTACCGCAGCTTCGGCGGCAACGACGCTTCATCTACGCTGAAATCAGCCATCGCCGCAAACGCCGCTTCCAGCACGCGGGGCTCGCGCACCGCACCCGCATAACTCGTCCATCGCTTGGCCAGGTCGCCCGCCACCTGCTTGGCCAGCGGGGCGCGGCGTGCTTCCGGCAACTTGGAAATCACCCCTGCGAGCTGCGCCTTCAGCCGCTTTCCTTCTTCCAGCTGCGCCTGCGTCCGCGGCCACCCCACATCCGCATCTCCCAGCCGGCGCCAGGCCGCAAGCGTCAGTTCCGGCTTCGCCACATCGGGGTTCATCACCTTGCCGACCAGCACATCCGCGCTCTTCTCTAACTTGAGGGCCTTGGTCGCCTCAACGCGCTCGCGAATGCCCGCGACAGACTGTGCGATCTCCGGCTGCTTCCCGAGTGAATCGCTCATCCATTTGTTCACCACATTCTCGATCGAGTCCGCACCCGTCGGCTCCTGCCCCGAGTTCATCGCATCTTCCGCTCGCGCCAGTTCGCTTCGCATCTGCGTGAGCTTCGCGTTCCACTCTCCGAAATCCTTACCCGCCAACGCAGTCGCGCTCTTGAAGCCATCCCCATTCGGGTCCGGCGGTGTCGCGCCCAGCCCGCTCAGCGCGGCCCCGAGCCGCCTCTCTCGCTCATTCTGCGATGCCTCCGCAAGTGCCGCCGCCCAGTCCGTCTGCGGCACGCCCTCGCCTGTTTTCGCCAGCGCACTCGGGAACGACTTGTCCAGTGCCCCCAACGCATCATCCAGCGCCTTCGCCTTGGTTGCGACCTCTTCGTAATCCTCGTCCTTGAACCCTCCTGCTCCTTCCTTGCCCACCATCGCATCGCGCCAGCCGCGCCACGCCGCGTTGATCGCACCCGAGCCAGGCGCAACCTCATTGCGCCCAGCAAGCCGCGACCGAAGATCGCGTGCCCCCGCCACGAACTCCGCCCGCCGCGCCTCAATCATGCCATCCACCGCCACCCGCACCTCATCCAGCTCCCGCTTCACCCGCGCCGCCTCATCCTTCACTTTCTGCTCGTTGGACCGCTTCCAGAACAGATTCTCCGGCGCGATCGCCGGCACATCCCCACGCAGCTTCGCCAGCCGCGCCGCCACCGCGGGCTGCACCACGCCCTTCAGCGGCTTGCCCGTCAGCTTCGTCGCCTGCTCATCAATGCCCGCCAGCAACTGCTCCGCGTTGAACGCCCGCCGCGGATCGAGCGCAGGATCCAGCGATGGGTGCCGCTTCGCCTCCGCCAGCCAATCCGCGTATACGACCGCACTCGGACTTGCGCTGAGCATCTCGGCGTACTTCGCCCCACTTGTGAACGACTCCGCATCCACCGTCGGCCACCCCGTCCGCACGAATAACGCGAGATTCTTCGCAAGTTCCGCGGCCTCCGTTGCCTGCTTTTCCAGCGTAACCAAGTCCTCGCGTTTCGCCGTGCTTCCATCCGAGATATTCGCCCCCACCATCGCCGCGGCCGCCGCCGAGAACTTCCCCAGAATCGGATCGTTGATCGATGCGATCGCCTCGCGATTCTTCTGGATTTCCTCCCACGCCGCGTCCACCTTCTCCACGATCGGCACCAGCCCGAGCACCGAGTCCACCGCCACCGCCGGAT
>JBKJOD010000351.1:0-22485 GCA_046593245.1 Phycisphaerales bacterium | reverse complement strand
TGAAACGCTCAAAATCCGCGCCTTCTGTGCCGCGCGTGGCGGCTTCCCAGGGGCGGCGCGGGAGATAGTCCGGATGGTGCCAATCCATGATGGAGTGGTACCAGCAGGGCACGACGCCCTGAGCGCGGCAAGCATCGGCCATCTCGCGCATGATGTCGCGCTTGAAGGGGGTATGCATCATGCTCCAGTCGGTCTGCTTGGTATCAAAGAGGCAGAAGCCGTCGTGGTGCTTGGTGGTGATGCAGACGTACTTCATGCCGGCGGCTTTGGCCGCGGCGGTCCAAGCGTTCGCATCGAACTTCACCGGGTTGAACTGGCCCTTGAACTTCTCGTACTCGCCGACGGGAATCTGCGCGGTATCGCGAATCCACTCGGCGTGGCCGGTGCCTTTGCCCGGCCACTCGCCGGCGGGGATGGAGTACAGGCCCCAGTGGATGAACATGCCGAAGCGGGCATCGCGCCACCAGTGGAGAGGGGAGGGATCAAGGGATAATGGGATCGAGGGATCGAGGGGGGAGGAAACGGGAGGGGTGGAGGAGTTGGTCCAGATCGCACCGAGTCCGATGGCCGCAGAGATCAGCAGTCGCATGTCCACACTCCACAAGCCGCCCCTTCATTCCCTTCCCTCGATCCCTCGATCCCTTCCCCTTCAATGGCCCCGGCTGGAATCGAACCAGCGACCAGCAGATTATGAGTCCGCCGCTCTAACCGCTGAGCTACGGGGCCGCGGGGCAAGTGTACCGGGGCGGCGATTGCATGATGCGCAGAAAAACGCCCGGGTGGAAGCCCGGGCGGAAAAGGTGCCAAGTGCGATCTGAGGATTACTTGATGAAAAGAATCTCGCGATAGGTCGGCATCGGCCAGAGATCGGCGGCGGTGACGCCTTCGAGCTCATCGACGATGGTGCGGAGTTCGGCCATTGCGGGGCGGACGCCCTTCTTGATGTGGGCGGCGTGGGTCCAGGGGTCTTCATCGTGGTGCTCCTGGACGTGCTCGAGCTTTTCGAGCTTCTCGCGGAGTTCACGGACCATCTCGGCGTAGCGATCAAGCTCCTCGCGGGCGACATCGGAATCGGTTCCGGCGGAGGCGGATGCGGCGACGGTTTCGGCGAGCATCTTCTGGTGGCGGATGGCCGCGGGGAGGACCTGCGTGCGGGCCATCTGCACCATCGTGTCAGCCTCGATCGCGACCTGCTTGCAGAACTTCTCGATGTGGATGTGAGCGCGGCTCTTGCTCTCGGCCTCGGTGAGGACTTTGTACTTCTTGAAGACGTCAATGGCCTTCTTGGATTTCAGGACGGGGAGCGCCTCGACGGTGTCCTTGAAGTTGGGCAGGCCGCGTTTGGTGGCTTCGGAGTGCCAGGCTTCGGTGTATCCGTCGCCGTTAAAGATGACCCGCTTGTGCTCCTTGATGACCTTGCGGAGCAGATCGCTCACGGCGACCTGGAGTTTCGCGTCGGTCGGGTTCTTGCCGACCTTCTTTTCGAGCTGCGTCGCCATGAAGTCCACGCTCTCGCAGACGATGGTGTTTAGAACCGTCTGCGGCCAGGCGGATGTCTGTGAGGACCCGACGGCGCGGAACTCGAACTTGTTGCCGGTGAAGGCGAAGGGCGAGGTGCGGTTGCGGTCGCCGGAATCGCGAGGGAGCATGGGGAGCGTGCGGGCGCCGAGATCGAGCTTGCCGCCCTTGAGGGTGCGGCTGGTCTTGCCGGTTTCGAGCTGCTCGATGATGTCTTCGAGCATGTCGCCCAGGAAGATTGAGATAATCGCGGGAGGGGCCTCATTCGCGCCGAGGCGGTGGTCGTTGGAAGCGGAAGCGATGGAGGCGCGGAGGACATCGGCGTAGAGATCGACAGCGCGGATGGTGGCGCAGAGGAAGACGAGGAACTGCGAGTTGGTGTGCGTCTCGTCGCGCGGGTCCAGCAGGTTCACGCCGGTGTCTGTGGACATGGACCAGTTGTTGTGCTTGCCGCTGCCGTTCACGCCGGCGAAGGGTTTCTCGTGCAGAATGGCCTGCAGGCCGTAGCGCGGAGCGACGCGTTTGAGGGTCTCCATTACGAGCATCTGATGATCGCACGCGACGTTGGCGTGCTCAAAGATGGGGGCGATCTCAAACTGGCCAGGGGCGACTTCGTTGTGACGCGTCTTGACAGGGATACCGAGCCGGTACATCTCGCGCTCGGCCTCATCCATGAATGCGAGGACGCGAGAGGGGATCGAGCCGAAATAGTGATCCTCAAGCTGCTGACCCTTCGGAGGGCGTGCGCCGAAGAGCGTGCGGTCGCAGACGAGCAGGTCGGGGCGGGCGAAGTAGAAGGAGCGGTCGATCAGGAAGTACTCCTGCTCCGCGCCCAGCGTGGTATTCACGCGGCTCACGCCCTTATCGGTGCCGAAGAGTTTGAGGATGCGCATCGCCTGCTCGCTGAGCGCATCAATCGAGCGGAGCAGAGGCGTTTTCTTGTCCAGCGCTTCGCCGTTCCAGGAGACGAAGGCGGTAGGGATACAGAGTGTGACAACGCCCGAATCGGAACGAGTGAGAAACGCGGGGGATGTAGGATCCCAAGCGGTGTAGCCGCGGGCCTCGAAGGTGGCGCGAAGGCCACCGGAAGGGAAAGAGGACGCATCGGGTTCCCCCTGCACCAGCGCGCTGCCGGAGAACTCAAAGAGCATGCCGCCGTGGCCGTCAGGGACGATCATGGAGTCGTGCTTTTCAGCGGTGGAGCCGGTGAGGGGCTGGAACCAGTGGGTGTAGTGCGTCGCGCCGTTCTCGATGGCCCAGTCTTTCATCGCTGCGGCGACCACGCCAGCGAGATGATGGTCCAGCCGCGCGCCGCGCTTGATGGTGTCCATCAACTGCTTGAAGACGTCCTTGGGCAGACGCTGGCGCATGACCTTCTCGCTGAAGACATCCGCGCCGAAGAGAGCGTCCAACCGCTTCGCGTTCGATGTGGTCATCGCGCTGTTTCCATTGAGTTTGATGTTCCAATCCATAGTGGAGGCGACCGCCTGCTCGCGAACCGAGTGCAGGGTGGTGCCGCCCGTTCCATGGTGCCCGTTCGCGCCGCTGCCATACCCGTTCGTGCCAGCCATCTCGTGCCCCGTTCAGGCATCCACACTGTTCGCGTTCGGCCGTGTCGCATCATCGGTCGTCCATGCACCGATGCTCCTCGCGCCGCTTGCTTGCACCGTCCGCGTCAACGTGGATTTCGCCCGTATCTTGCATTGTTGCGGCATTCAACGCGGGGGCAAGCCAAGCCCCGGGGAAGCACCGGAAGTCTTGCACTTGATTCGTCCACTGTAACGTTTTCAATGTCGGTTGTTGGTGGTTGCTGGCCACATGGGCAATCGCGTCACGCGAGGCCCCGGGCGAGATCGCGCACGAAAGACTCGCCAGTTTCGACAACATGCTGTCCGGCTCGCGATGCGTCGGACAATCGGCGGACGAGTGCGCTGCCGACGATGGCCGCGTCTGCACCAGCGTCGCGAACGACCTGACGCACATGTTCGGCGCTGGAGATGCCAAAACCGACGGCGAGAGGGAGATCAGTGAGGGTGCGGAGTTCGCGCACGCGGCTGGCGAGAGCGCCGCTGGCGACAGCCGCGTTGTTGGTGTCGCCGGTGATTCCGGCGCGGGCGAGCACGTAGACGAAACCGGAGCAGGCGCGAGTGATGCGCTCCGCGCGCTTGGAGTCGGTGGCGGGTGCGATGAGGAGACTTGTCGTCAGACCGGCATCGCGAACACGGGCGAGAAGGTCTTCGCACTCTTCAAGCGGAACATCCGGAAGAATGAACCCGTCGATTCCGGCACGCTTGGCATCCGCAATGAAACGGTCAGCGCCGATCTTGGTGACGATCGAGACGCTGACCATGGCGACGACACCGATGGTGCAGCCATTGGCGCGGGCAGCGGCTACTTCGGAGTGCACAGCGGCGGGGGTCGCACCTGCGAGCAGGGCTTCGTGCATGGCAGCGGCGATGACGGGGCCGTCCGCGATCGGATCGCTGAACGGGTAGCCAATCTCCACAATGCTCGCGCCGGCCGTGGCCAACGCGGGAAGCAGCCGCGAGGTGTCACCGGCTCGGGGATGCGAGCCGCAGATAAAGGGCATGAGGGCCTTGCGATTGGCGGCGCGGAGTGAGTGAAAGATTGTGGGAATGCGGCTCACGGGTGGAAAGAGTAG
Source organism: Phycisphaerales bacterium (assembly GCA_046593245.1). Taxonomy (GTDB): domain Bacteria; phylum Planctomycetota; class Phycisphaerae; order Phycisphaerales; family UBA1924; genus UBA4658. The sequence goes on along the minus strand of JBKJOD010000351.1, from coordinate 18,305 downwards.
ACGGGAATACGAGCCCTCATCGCCTTCGGAGGATGATTCGCAAATGCCTCCGCTTGCGATCAGGGCTCGCAGCGGGAGCCAACTATCCTTCAGAATGCACCCGACAATTCTCACGACATGGTCTTTCGGTCCGGTCGGCAATGAGCCGGCGATGGCGATTCTGAACGCAGGCGGCTCCGCGCTGGACGCGGCGGTCGCGGGCGCCACCACGATCGAGAATGATCCGACGATCAACTCAGTAGGAGTGGGGGGACTGCCAGATGCTGATGGGCATGTCTCGCTGGATGGGTGCGTGATGACCGATCCGAATCGCTGCGGGTCGGTGGCGTGCATTCGCAACTACGCGAACCCTTGTGCGATCGCGCGGAGCGTGATGGAGAAGACGATTCACATCATGCTCGTGGGCGATGGTGCGGAGCAGTTCGCGGCGCGAGAGGGGTACAAGCAAGTGGAACTGCTCACGCCGCATGCGCGCGGGGAGTGGGAGAAGTGGGCGGCCGATCCGAGGAATGTTGATCGCACCAAGTACCGAGGTTGGATTCCGCCGGTAAATGTGGAAGAGCTCGCACGCAAGGGCGGCTCGGCGGTGCGTTCCGGCGATGGCCCCGCTGGCTCGCACGACACAGTCTCGATTCTCGCAATCGACAACCACAACCAGCTCGCGGGTGTGTGCTCAACATCGGGCATGGCGTTCAAGCTGCCCGGGCGGATCGGCGATTCGCCGATCATCGGGCACGGCCTGTACGTGGATCAGCAGGCGGGCGCGGCGGCGGCGACGGGGAATGGCGAGCTGGTCATGGGTACCTGCGGCTCATTTCTCGCAGTAGAACTCATGCGGCAAGGGGCGTCGCCGCTGGATGCGATTCTGGAGTGTTTGCGACGAATCACGCGGCGATTTGAGTTGGGGCCGGATCATCAGGTGGCGATGATCGCCATGGCCCCGCCTCCGCGCGAGGGAAAAGAGTGGGGGGGCTGGGCGAGCGCGGCGATTCGACCGGGCTTTCGGCACACGATCACGGATGCGGGCGGGACGCGGGTGGAGGAGCCGGTGAAGGTGTTGATGCCGTAGACGAAGTTGCAACTCGATCGGCTTGTGCAGGCTCATGGCCGCGGCTCCGTCGTGTTCGCGAAACCACTCAAAGATCCTCTGCTGGTCGCATGGCTCCGTGGCGAATCATGTGGACGTACACACGCTTGGGGCCAACTTCGTACACGACTCGGAATGGGCGAACGAGTGCGTGTCGGAGTTCACCTCCGGTGCTGCGGCGTTCTGGCGCATGAGGATGACGCGATGGCATATACGCAAGCCCATCGATCGCTTTCTCAAGACGGCCTCGCATTCGAGCCGCGTTTGCCGGGCTGTCCAGTGCGATGAACTCCAAGACGCGATGCAGGTCGTCGATCGCTCGCGGCGATACCTCAACCACGAAGCGGCGTCCCAAAGGATGGGCCATGCGAACACTCCGGGATTACTTGACTTTCTTGGACGAGACGCGGGGCTTCGCGACCTTCAGTTTTTTTCGCAGCTCTTTCTTCACTTGGCTCCACGGCCGCCCCAGGCCAGCATCGAACTGCTTGCGGCTTACTTCAACTGCGCGAACCGTTTCCCTGTATTCGCGATCTTCGGCGTAGAGCTCGAACTGCTTGGCGGTCAGGATGACGAGTTCCGTCTTTCCTCTGCGGACGATGTACGTGGGGCGGTTGGACTTGCGCAGACGGCTCAAGTGACTTTCCGTGTCTTCGCAAAAATCTGAGTAACTGGCAGTTTCCGTCTGTCGAAGCATTGCTGACTCTCCGCTGGTGCATGGATGATAGGTCATCCCGGACACCAATAAAACAAGGGCCACGCACACGCAGAGGCCCCTGTCACAAATGCTCATGATGTCGATCCCGCGTGCTCGCGGCGATTGTGTACTGCGGTTAGTTGACGAGCGAGGTTGCGTGCTCGATGGCTTCGACGACCTGGCGCACCGCGAAGGGCTTCTTGAGGAAGCCATCAAAGCCCTGGCCTCTCATGCCCGAAAGTTGGCCGTCGGTGAGCTTGCCGCTCATGGCGATGATCTTGCACATTTGCAGGTCGTCATCGCCGCGGACGAAGCTGGTGATCTGCTTGACATCGCCCTCGCCCAGGTGAACGTCCAGCAGCATGACATGCGGCTTGAAGCGTTCCGCTTCCATTCCCGCTTGGAAGCCGTTGATGGCGGTGCGGACCTCATAGTTGGCCTGCTCGCCGAGCACCTTGCTCAGCACATCCACGATTTCCTGCTCATCGTCCACGACGAGCACGCGGGTCTTGCCGCCGGACATGCCGTCAAACGGAATGCCGTGCTCCTTCATAAATCTGACGAGCTGGGAGACCGGGATTCGCCGGTCCTTCGAGCCGGGGATGCGATATCCCTTCAGCACGCCGGTGTCGAACCACTTGGACACCGTTCGGGGGGCGACGTTGCAGATCTTTGCGACTTCGCCGGTGGTCAATACGTCTTTGTCAAACGAAAGCATGCGCGTCCTCGCTCGTGATGGCGAATCTGTTGGGAAACCCGATGCGGGAACCGGTCTGCCATGGAGGCGGGCCGCATCTGGAATCCGTCCGGCGCAAACACATGTGCCGGACCCTGTCGCACGAACATCGACAACGAAAAGGACACGCTTGACGATCATTCTGAATGTCGGGTGCAAAAGGCATATTCGGTCGGCGCGGGCAATACGCTGGTCAGCCGCGATGGGGGAATGGCCCTCCATAACCGACAGACCGCACGTTTTAGGTGACATGAGGCGTCGCCCCACCATTTTCGGGTGGTGAATCATCCCCAATCCATATTGTGAAATTGACACAACCCTGCCCGCCCCGGTACCTTACCAGCCCCGGATACTCCCCTTGATGCATCCGGGACATTCTGGTGTTCGTAGCTTGTCATCCCCGGGGTATGGTTTCGCGCCTCGCGCTGCCGTTTTGCCCCGTCACCTCGCCCGCAGGAGTCGCTTGTGACCAATCGTTTGTCCGACCAGTTGCGTCCCCTCACGCTGTCGCTCGCTTTGCTCGCGGGGGGAACGCTTTCCGTCTCCGCATTTGCCGACGATGGCGCCGCGGCCGGAATGGATAAGCCCGCGACCCCCGCCCAGCCCTCGGCTAAGGACGCGATGAAGAAGGATGCCCCCGCTGGCGAGAAGATGGCCGCCAAGCAGGAGCCCACGGCAAAGGATGCCCGCGAGCAGAAGGCCAAGGACGTTGAGATGCTCAACGACTTTGTTCACTACGTGCTGATTGATCGCGCTGACGCGGCGAAAGCGATGGCGCAGGGGCTAATGGATCGCAAGTTCTCGCCCGCGGAGTTCTCTGCCTTGGTGGATGGTTCCGCCGGATACAAGCGTTTCTCCGATGCCGTCTCTCGTGCTGGACGCCAGCCCGGGCTGGATGCATTGGCCGCAAAGCTGCTCAAGCAATACGAAGGCGGAAAGCTGTCGCAGGCCCGTGATCCGGAGGCCATCACCGCGAACATCAAGCTGCTGACGGGTGACATGCGCCAGCGTGCGTTTGCCCGCGATCGGCTCATCGAGGCGGGCGAATACGCCGTGCCGCAGCTCTTCAGCTCGTACTTTGACAGCTCGAACCAAGTGCTCGCGGCGGAAGTCCGGCGCATCTTGGTCGAGCTGGGTCGTCACAGCGTTATGCCGCTGGTGACGGCGTTGCCCAAGCTCAATCCCACGCAGCAGTCACAGATCGCGAGCATTCTGGGCGATATGCCGCAGACGCAAAGTCTGCCGTTCCTGTATGACCTCGCGACAAACTCAAAGGATGCTTCCGCCAAGAACGCAGCCGAAAATGCGATTCGTCGCATCTCCGGCAATGTGAACACGCAGATGCCGCTGGCGGATCGATACAACGATCTCGCGGATGCGTATTACAAGGGCTCGCCGAGCTTGATCACGTTCCCGAATGATCCGCATCAGGTCGTGTGGGAGTATCAGTCCAATACCGGACTGACGTTTCAGGCGGTGGACACCAAGGTGTATCCGCAGACAATGGCGATGAAGCTCTCCGAGCATGCACTCAAGGTGGACGCGGCCTCATTCCGTGCCGTCTCCACGTGGGTGGCAGCGAACTTCTCCCGCGAGATTCGCTCTCCGGAGGGATACGAGAATCCGGTGTACGGCAAGGATCGGCGCGACGCGATGTACTACGCCGTGGCCGCCGGACCGAGCGTTGGGCAGAATGTCCTGGGCCGTGCGCTGGATGCGAGCGACACTCCGCTGGTGCGCCGCGCACTCGCATCGGTCGAGAAGACTGGCGGGCGGGATTTGTGGAAGGCGGCCGCGGGTGCTCGTCGCCCGTTGCTGGATGCGCTGCGCTATCCGAATCGACGCGTGCAGTATGAGTCGGCGATCGCCATCGGCACGGCGCAGCCCAAGGATGCGTTTGAGGGTGCGGACGCGGTGGTTCGCACGCTCGGATCGAGCATTCGCGATGCATCCACGAAGTACGCGCTGGTCGTCGCCGGCGACGCGGAGAAGCAGGCCTCTTTGGCCGAGGTCGCCCGCAAGGACGGTTTTACGCTGCTTCCATCGGCGAACAAGATCGATGACATTCGCCAGGCGATCGCTGATGCTCCGGGTGTCGACATCGTGCTCGCCAACCTCCCGAGCCAGCAGACGGGTGAACTCATCACGCAGTCGCAGTCCGACTCACGCCTCCGGGCCACGCCGATTCTGGCGATGGTCTCCGCGCAGGGATATCAGGAGCAGTTCCCGCGATTTGCCCGCGATCCACGCGTTCGCCTGCTCCGCGAAGGCGTGGCCCCCGATGACGTGCGTGCCGCGGCTCAGGCGTTGATCACCGACGCTTCCGGCGGCACCATCGCCGCTCCCGAAGCGGAGCAATACAAGGCCCGCTCGCTGGCGGTGCTGCGAGATCTTGCAATGTCCGGCAGCCCCATTCTGAAGGTCGAGGAAGCACAAAGCCCGCTGGTGAGTGCGGTGGCGGAGGCCAAGGGCGATACCAAGTACAAGATCGCCGAGGTGCTTTCGCTCATCGGCACCAAGCAGGCGCAGGTGGCACTGTTCGACGCCGCGCTGAACGCGGACCCGGCGGAGCGCACCAAGCTGCTTGGCCTGGCTGCGAACTCCGCCAAAAGATTCGGCAACATGCTCGAGCCGCGTCAAGTGGATGCGCTTGTTGATTTGACGACCAAGGCCAAGGGCGAAGAGGCCACGGCGGCCGCGGCCGTGGTCGGTGCGCTCAACCTCCAGGGTTCAGGGGTGGTCCCGCTGATTCTCGGCGACAAGAAGTAATCGCTCTTTTCACGAGGAACCGCCACGCGAGTTCGTCTCCGACAACCCTCACGCACGTGAGGGTTGTTTTTTCGTGCGAACACATGTTCACCGGCCTCCGATAACCGCCCGGATCCACGGCCGGTTCTGGCCGTTGCAGCGTCACTTGCCCGCACAGGCCGCGCCACGCGCACAAACGCCGCATGGAATGCTCGCACACGCTCCACTTTGCTCCGTGTGAATGCGATGAAATAGGTGCGGATCGCGTGTAGCGGCCGCAATGAATCAGCCAACGCTCCGATCGCAGGGTGTGCGCATCGGATTGAAGCGTCGGAAGCAAGCTTGCAGCAAGGAGACTCCAGTATGCGAAATCGTGTGTCAAAGGCGTTTACGTTGGTGGAAATTCTGATCGTGGTGGTGATCCTCGGCATTTTGGCCGCAATCGTCATCCCGCAGTTCACCAACGCGAGTCAGGATGCCCAGCGCGGCAACATCCAGACTCAGCTTCAGTCCATTCGTAACCAGATCGAGCTGTACCGCGTCAAGAACAACGGCGTCTCGCCTGTTCTTGTTGGCACCGGCGGCCCCTCCGGCACCGCGTTCGGCCAGTTGATCACGCCCCCTTCGGGCCAGCAGCCCTATATGCGGAACCTGCCGGGCAACCCCCGCGTGACCGTTTCGGCCAACGCGACGGCCTGCGCCGCCGGCACCTATGCCAGCAACACTGCTCTGAACGATGCCGCCAAGGCGATCAATCCGGCCACCGCGACCGCGGGCTGGATCTATGACCAGGCCTCCGGCCGCTTTGCCGCTGCGGGCTTTGATGAGGACACCAACAAGTGGTTCGGGGAGTGATCCTCGATTGAGAGAGAGTTGATGCAATCACACACCGGACGGCTCTCGAAAGAGGGTCGTCCGCTTTTCGGAACCAGGACTGTCCCGCCCGTCCCACGGGGAGGCCCTCACGGGGAACGCACCATGAATCGACGCCCACACGCCGCATTCACGCTGATTGAGATCCTGATTGTTGTGGTGATACTCGGCATTCTTGCTGCTATTGCCTTCGCCGGGTTCACCGGTGTGACCGATGACGCCCGCCAGAACTGCGCTTACACCGAACTGCAGAAGATTCGCAGGCACGTCGGCGTCTTTCAGGCGCGTAACAGCAATCGGTTGCCAACCGTGACCCAGGGAATCGGCACCTGGGGCGAGATTGTCGGCAGCGACTATCTATACAGCGCACCGATCAACGGTTGGGTCGGCGGCGATAACGGCCGCAAGATTGTGTTTGGAACCGCGCCAGACACGGCGTATCAGACCGACCATGGCTGGATATACGACCCTGCCACGGGCAATATTTTCGCCGGCAGCTTTGATGCCAACGACCATCCAATCCCCCGTCCGTGATGCACACGGATTCCACGAATCTCACGCCCCGGATGGACCGATAGTCCTTCCACGGACGCAAGCGGCACCCCCCCTCACCTGCCGCCCGGCCGCACACGGAGACGATGACCATGATGACCACACGCAAGGTTTCCTCAATCGCCAAGCCCGCCGCCCTTGTTCTGGGCGGCCTGCTCGCCGGATCGCTGTTTTCGGATGCCTTCCGCCCCGCTGCCGCGCTGGCACAGGACAAGGGCGACAGCATGACCAACGCGCTTGAGCAGCGCAAGGTCATGATCGACAAGCTGAACAGCATCAGCGATCGCATGACGCGGATCGAGACGGCTCTGACCACGGGCATCAAGGTCAAGGTCACGGAGATGCCGCCGGTGACGATGAAGGACGCCGCGAAGTAGCGATTTGTTGGTACGGAACGTGTGTTTCAACTCGATTTGTAAGGCGCCACCATGTCACGCTCCATCCCAACCCGCGCCTACACACTCATCGAGATTCTCGTGGTTGTGGCGATTCTGGGCATCGCGGGCGCGATGATCGTGCCCGCGATGGGCTCTACGGGAATCCTGAAAACCCAGGGTGCGCTGCGGAGCATTGTCGCGGACATCACGTTTGCGCAGTCGGACGCGGTTGCGTTTCAGGAGAAGCGAGCGATTGTGTTCGACACAACGACTTCTTCATACGCGCTGGTGCAGGTTCCCGGCAACACCGTGGACAAAGCGACCAACACGATGTACGACCCGACCAAGCCCACGGGAAAGTGGGAGGTCAACTTCATCGCCGACACGCGCTGGGGCGATGCACGCATCACCGCCGTGGACTTTGGTGCGGGCTCGCAGACACTGATCTTCGATGGACTTGGCGGCCCGGTGACAGATGCGTCCTCGAATAATCCCGGCCCTGGCGGCACCATCACCGTGACCGGCTCGGGGGTGAGCTGGACTATCACCGTCGAGGCGTTTACCGGACGCGTGACGGTTGTCCAGAACCCCTGATCACGCCGCCCACACGGATTCTCAACGTCCAACTAGCGGTTACACCGTGCATCTTGCCGATGCAGAGGTAGGTTCGATTTCATGCAACTCAGCACCAACACATCCCGCCGCCTGAAGGTCAGTGTCTTCGCTTGCGCGCTGCTCGCGTTTGGCTTGCTGCTGTGGGCACGCTTTCTGCTCGTAACAGGTCACCCCCGCACCGCGATAGCTGATCCGACGCAGCAGCGGCAAGTTGCTTCTCCGCAGACAGATATCAACCATTGATCGCGTGATCAGGCGGCGTCGCGTGCACGATTTGCCTCGCTCGCCTTGGCCTTTGCCTCAAGTTCGGCCTTGTCTTCGGCCGCGTGTTCGCGCCGCGTGCGAACGAAACCGATCAGGATTGGAATAAGGGAGACCACGACGACAGCCAGTGCCGCGAGGCCGAAGTTGTTTGCGATGACCTCGACCTTTCCGAGGAACCATCCCGCAGCCATGCAGGTTCCCACCCAGAAGACAGCGCCCGAGGCACTAAACGCCAGAAATCGCCTGTAGTCCATCTTGCCCACACCCGCAGTGAACGGTGCGAATGTGCGGACAATCGGGACGAATCGAGCGAGCACCACAGACTTTCCGCCGTGCTTGGCGAAGAAGACGCGGGTTCGTTCCAGATTCTTCTTGTTCAGCAGCGGGATGCGTTCGCCGCGAAGAATCCGCGGACCCAGCGCACGCCCCAGCCAGTAGTTGAGATTATCTCCGAGCAGCGCGGCCACAACCAGCGTTGTGCCCAGAAGAACAACGTTCACCTTTCCATTCTCGGCGATCATTCCGCAGGCGAAGAGCAGAGAGTCGCCGGGAAGGAACGGCATCACCACCAATCCTGTCTCGCAAAATACGATTGTGGCGAGCAACAAATACACCAGCGGACCATGGTCTGTGGCGAACTTGCCAAGATAGTCCGGTAGATCGGACAGGTGATTCGAGAGTTGTTGAAGCCACTCAAGCACGAACGTCGCACCTTCCTTGGCCGCGCCTCAGTGTTCAGAAGGGGGATCAATCCCAATCGGATCGAACCCTTCCGCCTTCCTCGCCGCAAGGCCAACAGTAGGGGTCATACTGCCCATGTTCCGCTTTCGTTCGTTGATTCGGACAGGACGAGCATGTGTTGCATCCCAAACAGCCCCCTTCACCGACGTGGCTTTTCCAGCCCGGCAGGGGGTTTACTCGATATCCCAATTGGTTCGTTTGTGGCCTACGCCCGCGCTGTGGTTCTTCCGCTTTCCCGAAACTCACCATGAAGACCTGGACCATCGTCGCTCTCGCGCTTTCTGCGGCCGTAGTTGCCCTCGGGATCGTGCTCTCGGATGGGCGTGGTTCAGCGGCGGGTACCGCGATGGTGGTGCTCGGCGGGGCGGGCGCGGCGGTCTGCATCGTGCTGTGGGCGGCGCGGGTGCTCGGCTTCGGCAAGGTCGCGCCCGGGCATCGCCGGGCCTCGGCGCGTGTCGATGCGATCATGACAGAACTGACTGATTGTGCGATTCAGGCGGAAAGCCGCGGCGTGCTCACGCTTGTGGAGCGAGCACTCAGTGAACGCCGGGCTTTGTTTGCCGCAGGCGTCGAGATGGCAGTGAACGCGGATACGCCCGGGCATATCCGTCTTGCGCTGGGCGAACGAGCGGAACGCGAGTGCGCCGCGATGCACGCTTCGCGGGCGCAACTGACCACAGTGTTTCGAATCGTACCGATCATCGCCGTGAGCATGGCGCTGGCGACGATGTTCTGGATGTTGTACATACTCTCTTCGGGGCACTCCATCGCGGCACTTGGCACGCTGACACCCCTGGCACTGGTCATCGCCGTGTACGGCGCGTTCGCGATCGCGGCGGTTTCCGTCGAGATTGGTGAGCGATTTGCTATGGCGTCCGCCGAGGACGAGCTGATCGGCGCATTGGTTATTGAGACGATCGCGGCCATCCGGGCGGGCGAATCCCCGGAACGGGTCGCGGCGATATTGCGAGGGTTGACGCCCCCGCCGCACGAGGGTGCGGTCCCATCGCCTCTACGCCGGGCCGCCTGAATCGCCTGCTGAATCCCCCCCGAAATCCGGTCGATAGCCCCACAGGACGAACGCGTGCCAAGGCATGTCGCGCGGACTCGTTCCGTTCACCGATCAGTGGAGCACCCCGATCATGGCTGACAAGGACAAAAAAGAAAAACAGGAAAAGCCAGCCGAGGCCACACCGGCGGACGCGCCGAAGAAGAAGGGGCTCCCACTCAAGACGATCATGGTTATCGCCGCGCTGATGATCTTTGAGGGCGTCGGTGTCTTCTTCGTCCTCGGCGCGATGGGCGGCCCGAAGGTGAGCCACGCGGAGACGGATCCCAAGACACTCAAGCACGACGACACGGATGACACCATCGAGGTCCCTCTCTTTGAGAAAGACGTCGAAAAGTTTCAGTCGCATTCATCCGGACAGGTCTGGGTGTGGAGCGTGTCCGTGGTGCTGCAGGTGAAGAACAAGAACGAGGAACGCGTCAACAACGTGCTGGGCAACCGCAAGGCGGAGATCAAGGAAGGGCTCAGCCAGATCATTGGTCGCGCCCCGATATCGCAGCTCAAGGAACCGGAGCGTCAGTCGCTGAATCGCCAGGTTTCCGCGCTGCTGGAGAAGATCATCGGGCATGACGCAGATGGCAAGCCGCTGGTCGAGCGGATTCTCATTCCGACGTGCAGCGGGTATCCGGCCAGCTTCTGAGCAGCCGCATCATTCAAGGTCGGAAAACGATCGATTCAGATCACCAGCGATTGGCCGCGATCCACGCGTGATGGCAGTTTCGCGGCGCGCAGATCGCTTTCGCCCATCGCCGTTCGCGCCGAAATCTCCAGTACGCAGTCCGACGCTCCATCCGGCGTTTTCGGGATGTTTACGCCGCGTCGCTCCAGCCATCGCGCGGCCCGCACCGTCTGAATGCGCCGGCAGTCTGAGGGCGAATCCGCGACGATCTTTCCTTCGACATCCGCGTTCTTGATCGGGGCGAACTCTTCCACGCGATCGGTCTCGTAGACGATGCTCTTGTCGCACATGGGCACGGCATCGAAGACGAAGCGTTCGAGTTTCACGCCGTTGTTGCTATCTGGCATCACCATCTCGCCGCTGACCGGGTCGAGGTGGGCGATCTTCTTCTCGGCTCGGTGATACGGAAGCGCGAAACTCGCGTCGGTATTCAGTTTCTCAACGAAGCCGACGCTGATGATGTGGATCGCTATCGACCCGGCGAGGAATCGCAGCGAACCGTCGCGGTTGGTCTGCCGCTGATACTCCATCGGCAGGTCGGAGTACTCGATGATCTCGACGCGCCCCTTCCGCTCGCCGATGCCTGCGGCACAGAACAGCCCAACTTTCTCCTCCGCGTTTGCCTTCGCCACCATTTTGCTGGACATCTGCCCTGATGAATCCGGAGCGCCCGCGTGCAGGCCCAGGAAGACCGGATCGAGGAAGTTCACAATCGGGTTGTCCACCTGAAAGTAACTAATGGTGTCCACGCCACGTCGGCGCATGTCGGCGAGCGCGCCAGAGACCTGCAACGCTTTGAGTGATCCGCCGTGCCCATCGGGATTGGTCGCGATCTCGTGCGTGCTGGCCAGCAGCACCTTGCCAGTCTTGATATCCAGCGAGGGCATTACGCCTTGCGGGAAGAACATCACCGCGGATTTATCCAGCCCGAAGTAGTTGTGCTTCTCAAAGAACGCGACCGTCTGCTCGTGATTGAGCGGGCTGGTCATGATGTACCACGGCACCGTCACGCCGTAGCGATCTTTCGCGCCCAAAATGCCATCCGCGAAGACCTGAAAGAGCGGCTTGTTTGTCACTGCGCCTGCCGGATAGCAGCCCTTTGGCCCGTCGTATCCGAGCCGCGAACCCTGCCCGCCCGCGACGACGAACGCCGCGACCCGCCCGGCGCGGAGCATCTGCTCGCCGATCGCACGATACTTCTCTTCGTCCCACGCTCGCCCAGGTGTCATGGGATTCCGCGGGTAGTACGTGGCCGGTTGCACATCCGGCGGCAGCGCGAAAAGCGGCTTATTCAGCACATACTCATGCACCAGCCGCGGCAGACCTTCCAAGTCGATGGCAGCGATCTGAGAAAGGAGCGCACGATTCTTGTCGTCATCGAGTTGGTCATAGAACCGAAGCAGGTGCCCCTGTCCGACGGTTTCCAATCGGTGTGCGATGGCTTGAAGCGAAGTGGGGGAGTTAGTCGGCATGGTTAGTTTAAGAAAAGTAGGGGCGGAGTGTACGCCTGATCGCCACTAGGTCGAAAAACCCACGTCGTAGTATCTCATACTGACACAGCAATCCAATCGCTTGACGGAATTGTCCACGATCTTGAACTCGGTGCAGAGGGTTCATGTGTCGGGGCAGGCGACTGTTCAGAGTCAGCAGAGACAGAGCGGCTGGCCCTGCTTCTATGATCATCCCGATGGCATGGATGCGGCAACTCAAGCGGCGCGCCAAGGAACTAGAAAGCCAGACCTACGCCCTGTACCTCGCGTGCAAACACCCGCAGACGCCGTGGTACGCCAAGGCCGTGGCGGCGTGCGTGGTGGCCTACGCACTCAGCCCCGTCGACCTCATCCCCGACTTCATCCCGGTGCTGGGCTATCTCGACGACGTCATCATCTTGCCGTTGGGCATCGCGCTGGTGATCCGGTTGGTGCCCGGGCCGGTGATGGCCGAGTGCTGCGCGGAAGCGACGAGGCGGTTGGATGCGCGCGGCCGGAGGAGTTGGATCGCTGCGGCGGTCATCATCGCGGTCTGGCTGACGCTGGCCGCGATGTGCGGGTGGCTGGTCTGGCGGTGGTTCCACCACGCGCATGGAGTACCCGTTTAAGAACGGCGGCCTCATGCCGCCATCGGCGCACTACAAATCTCCGACCACGGCCCGACCTCCCCGCGCGGTCCGACCCAGCGGTCTTACTTCGCCCCGCCCGGAGTCCTGAGTTTGCCCGTGATCGTCTGGGCGTCGGGCACACCCCCGGCGTATATCCGGCAGCCCATGCTCGGCGCGGTTGGCGGGGCCATCCCGAAAAGGTCTTTGTCGTTGAGGAGCACGGTGGGCGTGGGCCAACCGCGCCGGAGATCGTTCTCCGGGAGCGTTTCCTGATTCGTGTCGGCGAACACCGCGCCATTGCCGAGTTGCTCGAGCGCGGCGGTTAAGTTGGCACGCATCTGCGGCGTATCTGGGCAGCCGGGGAAGCCGAGCAGTTCGATCGTCATGGCCCCATGCTCCAGCGCGGCGTCTCCGGGTGAGCGTCCACGCCTCGCTACGCACCCCGCGGGCAGTGCTGCGGCGAGCGACAGGCCCAGCACTACGGCGGCGACAGCGGTACGCATGGATAACTGTAAGACCCTCACGACCGCGGAGCCCTATTCCGCACCCGTCGCACTGCACATCTCTGGCCACGGCCCCTTCTCGCCGCGCGTGTTGGCCCAGCGGGTCATGGGAGCCAGCGTAACGATCCCCCGTCACTGTGCGCCAGTGACCCGCGCAACTTGGAGCGTGTCCGCGTACTGTTGGAACTGGATCACTTTCCCGCTCCTGATGCGCCAAACATGCACGACCTGCGTGTTCTGCCCGCGGCCAGTGGCCTTGTAAATGCCGTGGTAGCGGCCCAGAGCAACAACCGTCTCGCCCGCGTCGACGAGTTCATCGATCGAAACGGAAAACCCGTGCCATTCCCCGCCGCAGCGAGCGAACACACCATGGAGGACCGCCTCGGGCCCGATGTACGGATTGCCATCGGCATAGGGAAAGTTCTCCGCCTCGTTCCAGACGATCGCTGGATCGAACGCGCCGAGCACAGCGGGGATGTTCCCCGCGGCAAATGCGGCGTAAATTCCGCGGATGAGTTCGATGCTTTGGGAGGGATTCGCGAGGGTAATCATCGGGCGCGAGTCTAGCACGGCGAAGAGGCACCGATCGTTGACGCGGGGTTTCAAAGGAAGGCAGCCCCAAGGCCTTGGCAAATGGATCACTTCGCACAGGCACCGTCGTTCCTCAAGCCGCCGACGTCGCACTACAGATCTCCGTTCAAGCCCCTTCTCGCCGTGTGTGTTGATCGACCGCAGCATGTCGAGCGCCACCCCTACAATTTCCCGCCATCGTTGGCCTTGAACTCAATGCGGACGTGGGGGGCGGGCGGCTGATCACTATCAGGGACGACACCGCGGCGGCGTCCGTCGGCATCGGTGACGGAGTGCGGCCTGTTTCTCGCAACGTGATCCCGATCGTTCCGCGGTCGGCATCCCGTATTGAATCCAGATATCATTTCCTCGTGCGCAACCTCTTCACCAACCCGCTCCGGCTTCCCCTCATCGCCCCCTCCATCCTTTCCGCGGACTTCGCGAACATGGGGGCCGAGTGTCGCCACGTCCTCGCCTCATCCAAACCCGCTCCCGTTGGAACCCCGGCCCGATTCGCCGCAACTGCCAACGTGGCCGACCAATGGTCCAGCCCGGGCGCAGGGGCCGACCTTCTCCATATCGACGTGATGGACGGGCATTTCGTCCCGAACCTGACGATGGGCCCGGACATGGTGAAGGCTGTCCGTCGCGCGTGTCCGGGGGCGTTTCTGGATGTTCACCTGATGGTCACGGACCCTTGGCTGTATGCCCAGCCGTTCGTCTCCGCCGGGGCCGACCACTTGACCTTTCACGTTGAGGTTCTGCCCCCGCACGAGATCGCAGCCATGTCCCGTCGCATCCGCGATCTGGGCATCACCGTCGGGCTGGCCATCAACCCTCCGACCTCTGTCGAGCGGATCATGCCCCACATCGAGCACTTCGACCTGATCCTGGTCATGTCCGTCAACCCCGGGCGTAGCGGCCAGAAGTTCATCCCCGAGGTGCTCTCCAAGACGGAAGCGATCTCCGAAGAACTGACCCCCAATCAGCGGCTGGAGATGGATGGCGGCATCAACTCCTCCACTGCGCCGCAAGTGTTGGACGCGGGCTGCGATGTGCTGGTGGCCGCGACAGCCGTCTTCGGCATGCCGCCCGCAGATCGTCGGGCCGCTGTGGAGGCCCTTCGCGGGCAGCGCGAGCCGATCTAATCCCCTACATAGGGTGAACGATTCCCTGATTTGTCGCGTTATTGACCACCGATTCTGGTTATCGGCCCTGTGGAGTACCGGCGGAAGCTCGACCGGTCGACGGGAATCGCTAAACTCCCCCCGCTCGGAACGACCTCCCGATCCCCGAATCGGTGGCCATCGAGTGACTGCGGCCGTATTCGCCATGGAGCGCGTACTGACTGGTTGGGGATGTCGGGCGTTGGTTCCAGTGCATATGGGCAAGAACAGCTTTTCGCGGGTCCTGCTGATGCGCTCCGGTCGTACGGAGTGGGATCTGCTTGGGCGCGTGCAGGGGGCGGCGGATCTTCCCATGGCCGCCGCCGGTGTGCAGGCCGCTCAAGAGCAGGTCGCCCAGTTTGCGGGTCAGAAGCTGGTTGCAATCGCGACCGCCCCGGACGAGGCCTCCCGGGCGACGGCGAAGCTGCTGGCTCAGGCAACGGGGGTCAAGCGGGTGACGTCCGTCCCTCAACTGGGGGAGATAGCGTTGGGCCTCTGGGAAGGGCTGCGGTATGAGGAGCTTGAGCAGCGGTATTGCTCGGCTGGACGACAGTTCATGGACAACCCCTCGGGCGTGACGGCACCGGAGGGTGACCAGGTGGATGCGTATGCGGCGCGGGTGCAGGAGGCGCTGGGGCAGGTTGTGGGTGGCCACCGGGCGGGGTCAAATATCGGTATCGTGGTACGGCCGATCGCCCTAGGCCTCATGCGATGTTTCTTGAATGGTGCGGAAATCTGCGAGCTTTGGGCGATGTTGAAGGACCGGCCCGACGCGGAGTGGTACGACGTTCCTCGAAATGACCCTCGGCTGGTCGCTTCCACGCGAGGGCAACGAAACGCGGCATCGGCCGCCTGATCTTGAGTTCATAGCCCTCGGGTGCATGTGTTCATACCCGACCCGGCGAGCAGGATGCTTCCGGGAGAAGACGAAACAGGACAAGGACTGATGACGCAAACTCAGACAAAAAGCCCCGTGAAGACCGTAGCCAAAACCTGGACCGACCTCGCGCCGCGCAAGAGCTCTGTGCCGGAGGGACTGTGGCTGCGCTGTCCGGGCTGCGAAGCGATGATCTATCGCAAGCAGATGGAAGCGAACCTGCACTGCTGCCCTGAGTGCTCGCACCACTACCGCATCGGGGCGCACGAGCGCGTCCGTCAGATCGCCGACCATGGTTCGTTCGAGCAGATGTTCACGAACCTCGCGCCGACGGACCCGCTGAAGTTCAAGGATCTCAAGACGTACAAGGACCGCCTGCTCGCGGAGCAGATCAAGACTGGCGCGACCGATGCCGTTGTCGCAGGCACCTGCTTCATCAAGGGCCGTCCGGCGATGCTCTGCGTGCTGGACCTGAGCTTCATGATGGGCTCAATGGGCAGCGTGGTGGGCGAGATCGTGACGCGATCGATCGAGACCGCGACCGAGCGCAACCTCGCGTGCATCGTGGTTTCCGGATCGGGCGGCGCACGCATGCAGGAGTCGGGGCTTTCGCTCATGCAGATGGCGAAGACCTCCGCAGCGCTGGCGCGGCATGACGATGCAAAGGGCCTGTTTATCAGCGTGCTGACAGACCCGACGACCGGCGGCGTGACAGCGAGCTTTGCCATGCTCGGCGATGTGATCATCGCAGAGCCGAAGGCGTTGATTGGCTTCGCCGGGCCGCGGGTGATTCAGCAGACCATTCGACAGGAACTGCCGGAGGGCTTCCAGCGCTCGGAGTATCTGAAGAAAGCGGGCATGGTAGATCGTGTGGTGCCCCGCGCCGAGCTGCGCACCGAACTCGCCCGAGTCATTGACTACTCCGGACGCTGATGCCCATTCCCGTTCGCGTACGAACTCCGCCGCAGACCGCCGCTCCATGGTGGGGCTTTGTGCTGGCCGGATTGGTCTTTGGACTGTGCTTTGCACTCGCACTCCCGCCGGTGAGCATCTGGCCGCTGGCGCTGGTGGCGGTGTTGCCGCTGGTGTGGGCTGCGTGCCGAGCGCCGGATCGGGCCAAGCGTGCCGCGCTGCTGGTGGCGTTGGGAACGATTCCATTCTGGGCAACACAAGAGTGGTACATGTGGAACATCGCCGCGCCGGGGTATCCGGTGCTGTGTGTGTATCTCGCGCTCTTTCCCGCGGCGTTCGTGTGGATCATCGCGCACGCACGGCGCGCGGATTGGCCGATCCCGATGGCGGTGCTCGTGCCCATCGTCTGGACGATGCTCGAGGTGATTCGCGGCGAGTTTGTGTATGGTGGGTACGCGTGGTTCGTGCTGGGGCAACCGCTGATTGATGCGCCGTTCTTCGCCGCGCCGGGTGTGACATTCGGGATGTACGGCGTTTCGTTTCTGTGCTCTGCGCTCGCGGGCGCGGTGGCGGACGCGGCGGGGTGGTCGGGCGTGCCGCGGGGGTGGGGGGGTATCGGCGCGAGTGTGCTGGCGGTGCTGTGGTTTGTGCTCGGGTTGCCGATGCAGTTTCGATCAGGGCCGGATGCGTCGTCCAAGTCGCTGCGGGTTGCGGTGGTGCAGACGAATCTGCCGCAGGACAACAAGATGGGTTGGTCCTTGGAGGATCGCCGCAAGGACTTCGCGCGGTTCTTGGAACTGACGCGACAAGCGGCGGCAGCGCGGCCTCTGCCGGATGTCATTTGCTGGCCTGAGACGATGTTTCCCGGGATGGCGTTGAACCCGGAAGCGATCGAGAAACTGCGTGCTGGGGGAGTGAAATACAAGTCTGGTTATCCGGCGACCCAGTTCGCGGATGATCTGTCTGCGTTGCAAGCAGAGGTCGGCGTGCCGATGCTGGTTGGCACGGCGGTGGTGGATGGGGATGTGCTTGCCGATCTGGGTGTGCGCGGGCGGCCCCAGCACAGTCAGATTTTCAACAGCGTTGTACTCATCAGCAAGGGCAGGCCGCAGCCGACTCGATATGACAAGGTGGAGTTGACGCCGTTTGGAGAGGTCATACCGCTTTTGTGGCGATGGCCTGACGCTCAGAACTGGGTCGTTGGACTCGGTGCGGCGGGGATGGAGTTCGAGCTTTCACGCGGCACGAAAGCGGCGGGGATTGAGCTTCCGGTCTCGCGTCAGGAACTGGACGCGAAGACGGTGCGGGTCGCCGCGCCGATCTGCTTTGAGGTGACTCGATCTGATCTCTGCCGGCGGCTGGTGCGCGGGGATGGCACGAGCGCAGGCCGTTCGGCGCTACTGATCAACTTCAGCAATGACGGGTGGTTCGGGGAGTCGGATCTGAATCGCAGGCAGCATCTGCTCGCGGCCCGGTGGCGCTGCCTGGAGCTCGGGCTACCGATGGCCCGGTGCGTGAATACCGGCATTTCGTGCCAGATCGACGAGCGCGGGCGGGTGTTGACTGAGCAGCTGCAGGACCGAAAAGATCAGAATGAACGGGTGGATGGCGTGCTGCTGGCGAGTCTGCCGTATGACCTGGCAGGTTCACCCACAATCTACGAACGCATCGGGCTGGTTCCCGCGTACGTCGTGATGGGCATCGGAATGGCCGGTACGCTTGTGCTCTGGCGACGCAGCCG
>JBKJOD010000347.1:0-5907 GCA_046593245.1 Phycisphaerales bacterium | reverse complement strand
GGTTTGATCGCGGGACTGAGCACGGCGGCGTCCACGATGGCGGACACGCCGGTATATGACGCGATGACTGGTCAGACCACGGGCAACTTCTCCTCGCTAGCCAATGCAGCAAATCCTGCGGGCAGCGGAACGCGCCAAGTGGGTACTCCGATCACGCTGTCGGACCCGAACTTGCGCGAGATCACCGGCTTTGACCTGACGTGGGGCAACATCACAACCACGACCATCACGTTGGACACCACCCATCGTCTGCGTCTGAACTATTGGCTGTGGAACGCGGCCTCCGTGAGCAACGCGGCAGGCACGCCGGCTTTCTCCTCTCTGGCGGGCAGCGGTCAGATCGTGTTCGCGCCGGCGACTCCGATCACGGTGGCCAACGCCCAGTTCGTCAACTTTCTGTCGGCCCCTGCGACCGCCGGCACGCTCTTCGGTTCGGCCAACGCCACGCCGGGCATTGCGATTACGCCGCACGTAACGCTGACGAACGGGGGTCCGGTCGGCGTCTCGTTCAACTGGGAAGTTGACAACGGCACGGGCACGTTCGCGCAGCTCAACGGCTCGACGTTCGTGCTGGTGCTTAACGGCCCGGTGCCGGCCGTTGGGGTGAACAACCTTGTCGCGCTGAACGCCGCGAACTTGGGGTACTACCGGAGCGTGAGCTGGGCGACGACGGATAACAACGGCAACTTTGACGGGAGCTCGTTCCGCACGCTCGGTGCGAACTCGGGCGTGGCCTTCCGCGTGTACGCGGCTGGCGCGGCTGTCAATGTCTGCTGCAACCTTACCACGGGAACGTGCTCTGCCACGGCTTCCACATCCTGTCCTGCCGGATCGTCTTTCATCGCCGCAACGGCTTGCACTCCCAATCCCTGCCCGCTTCCGAATGCCTGCTGCAGCATCGCGAGCGGCGCGTGCGTCGCTCTGCTCTCGGGCAGCTGCGCGGCTGGCTTCACACAGGCCGCGGGCGTTTCCTGCACGCCCTCGCCCTGCATCCCGCTTCCCAACGACGCGTGCGCTGGCGCGATCACGCTTCCACTGAGCGGCACGGTGATCGCGGCGACGAGTCTCACCTCCACGGCGGACGCGATCGGCGGCTGCGCCTTCGACCTGGTTGACGGCGGTGCGGTGTGGTTCAAGTTCACGGGCACCGGCAACAACGTGACCGTCACCACGTGCGACGCGTTCACATCGTTTGACACCGTCCTCCATGTGTACTGCGCCGATTCGGCTTGCACTGGCCCTTTCAACTGCGTGGGCGGCAATGACGATGCGAACCCGGCCTGCGGCTCGCTCGCCACGGCTTCCACCTTGACTGTTCCGACCATCTCCGGCAACCAGTACTACGCGGTTGTCAACGGCTTCCAGGGCGCTCGAGGCAACTTCGGCATCAGCGCGACGGACACCGGCACGATTTCGACCAACCTGGCAACCTGTGCCTCCCGGCTCCGCTGCGTCGTGGATACCGATCCGTTCGACTTCGCTGAGACCGATGCCTGCGGGGCTGGTGCGGGGCTTGATACCAACAACTCCTGTGCCACCGCGACGGCGTATACGACGCTGGGCCAAGTGGTCAAGGGCTTCCTTGCCACCACCGGCAACACCCGCGACATTGACATCTACCAGCTCCCGGCTTCCACAGCGGGCCAGAGCGTCGCGGTTGCGGTTCGCGCCGAGGGCCCCGTCCTGGTGCAGATGCTCAACGACGCCAGCGGCAACTGCTCAACGGCGTTCACGGTCGTCGCGGCTTCTACATTCGGCCTCGCCGCGTGCCTGGACATCAACACTCCGGTGATCGACGTTCCGATCCCCGCAGCCGGTCGCACCTATTTCCTCATCACCACCCCCAGCTTCGACGGAAACCCCTGCGGTTCCGGCGAGAACTCCATGAACGACTACCGCCTGCGGCTGTCGATCACCCAGCTGGGCGCCTGCTGCGCTCCCGCATCCAACTGCGTGCAGCTCTCTCTGAACGATTGCGCTGCGGCTGGTGGCATCACCTGGTTCGGCGGGCTGGCCTGCTCACTGGGAACCGGCAATGTTGATCCGTGCTTCGTAACGGTCGGCACCTGCTGCTCCAGCGCCGGGGTTTGCTCGGTTGTCCCCAACGCGACGACGCCGCAGGGCACCGACTGCACCACCGCCGGCGGCACCTTCACCGCCAACCCCAACGCGACCTGCACCCCCAGCCCCTGCGCTCCGGCTGGCGTCTGCTGCCGCGGTGCGACCTGCAACAGCACCATCACGACCTCCGGTGCATGCACGGGCTCGCTGATCTCCGGCCAGACGGCTGGCGCGCGGTTCGTAACTACCGCCACGACTTGCGCCTCCGGCGTGATCTCTTCGACCCCCTGCTGCCATGCCGACTACAACAAGGTTGGCGGCGTCACGGTGACGGACATCTTCAACTTCCTCACCGACTGGTTCGCCGGCAGCCCCTATGCCCGCGTCGGCAGCAACGGCTCGGTTGCCCCGCTGGCCGTGCAGAACATCTTCGACTTCCTCACCAACTGGTTCAACGGCTGCAACCCCTAAGCCCGCTCTGAACTGCTGACTACACATCAAAGCCCCCGCCTGCAAAGGCGGGGGCTTTTTTCATTGGCAAGCGTGTGATCGATCGCTGCGTGTGCTACGGCTGTGACGCGGGCCGCGGCGAACCGGGGGAGAGATCTGGAGCGGGCGTGCCATCGGGCTTGGCAGGGCCATCCGCTGGTGCCGGCGATGGCGGCGCGAGGGGAGCGATATTGATCAGGGTCGTGCCGGGCGGGCCGGCGAGCAGATGGATGCCGCCGATGACGCCGCGTGCGGCGATGGTGAGCCGGGGCATGTCGAGCGTGTCGATGGTGTCGGTGGCCTTGTGGTAGTTGGGATTGCGGAAGTTGGCGGTGTCGGCGAGTATGACGGCGGGAACGCCGATGGCTAGGAAGGGCGCGTGGTCGGAACGGAGCAGGTCGGGCGGTGCAATGGGGAGGAAGTCAACAACGACGGTCTTGAGCGATGGCTCTGCCCGCTTCATGGCTTTGTCAAGGGCTTGGCTGAACGGGCGATTGCGGAGCAGGCCCGCCATGCCGACGAAGTCGCCCACGGTTGGTGGCTTAAAGCCGCCGACGGACTGGATCGGGCTTTTCTGGCTGTTGGGCGCGTCAGAGTAGAAGCCGAGCATGTCCATCGAGACCATGCCGACGATCTTCTGCTGGCCGAGCTTGCCGGCTTCCATGTCGGCTTTGAGCCGGGCGGTGTAGGAGCGCGAGCCAACCAGGCCATTCTCTTCGAGATTGAAAAAGATGAGCCGGATGCTGCGCTGCGTGGGTTGATCCTTCAGGAGGCGGGCGGCTTCGAGCAGCACGGCGATGCCCGAGCCATCGTCGTCCGCGCCGGGCGAAATGGGCACGGCATCTATGTGCGCCGAGAGGATGAGGATCTCATCGCGGGCGGTGGTGCCCGCGAGATCGACGATGATGTTGTTGAAGGGCGCATCCTCGCCTTCTTCGTTGTCCTGTACGCGGTGGCCGATGTAGTCCACGGGGTCCAGCACGGGCTTGAGACCCAGGGCGGCGAGCTTGCCGGAGAGCAGCTTCTCGGTTTCGCGCAGGCCCTTGCGGTGGGCATCGTCTCCCCAACTGGAGCGCTTGGTGGGCAGCTGCTTGATGGAGTCGAGCATCCGATCCGAAGAGACACCGGATTCCGGAGCTTGTGGCGGCTTCTGCTCTGGCTGTTGTGCGAGCGTTGTGGCGGAAAACGCAAGGCCGGAGATGAGCGTGAGCCCGAGCGTGTGAGTGGTGCGCATGGAAACCAGCGTACCACCCCGGCGTGCCGCGCGTTAGGCGGCGCGGGTGAGGGCGGGTTCGGCGAGGATGCCGGTGATCCAGGCGGGGAGCTGTTGGAGGAGGTTGTCTTTGGAAATGAACGCCCCGGCGCCCGCGCTCAAACATCGCTGTGCGGTGGAAGGATCATCGGAGGCGGTAATGACTGCCACAGGTATTCGGGCCAGCCGGGGATTGGAACGCATCAAAGAGAGCACATCAAGGGCTGTTCCGCCGACGACGGTGAAATCGGTGATGACGGCGCGCAGCGAGCGATCCGGCGAGCCGTCTGCTTCCGCAAGACGCTTGCTGGCCAGTGACACGCTCTTGACCCACTCCGCCTCCACCGAGGGAATCTTCTGAAGCACGGCGAGGATCATGCGGGCGGCCAGAGCATCGTCCTCAACCAGCAGGAGTCGGATAGGGACTGGAATGGAGCGCTGCTTGGGCCCGGGAGGAGGGGATGCGGCTGGCGCGGAGGCGCGCGGAGGTTGCGGAGCGGGGGGTGCGGGAATCGTGCTCGCATGTGCGGGAACGGATTTGGGCGTGGCCGCGGGTTCGGGCGGCGGCGTTGCCTGCGTGGGGGTGCTTGCCGCGGGGGCGAGGGGCTTCTCGGTGCAGACGCGGTTGCGTCCGGAGTGCTTGGCGGTATACAGCGCTTTGTCGGCGGCCTCGATCAGCCCGGTGATGGTGGTGAAGGAGCCGGAGCCCGCAGGGTCATTGCACGCAACGCCCAGGGAGATGGTGATGGGGAGTGTGGAGGGCGCGCCGGGGGTGCTGGTGAGATCGAACTCGGGGGTCTGCACGGCGCGCCGGACCTGCTCGGCCTTGGCGGCGGCCTCTTCCAAAGTAGAACCGGGGAGCAGGAGCGCGAACTCCTCGCCGCCGTAGCGGCAGGCGACGCCGGAGGTGCCGACTGCGGCGGAGATACGCGCGGCGAGCTCACGCAGCACCGCGTCGCCGACGTGGTGGCCGTGGGTGTCGTTCACGCTTTTGAACTTGTCGCCGTCGCAGATGACCAGGGCGAAGCAGCGCCCGATGGTGGACGACTCTGCGAAGAGCCGATCGGCCTCGTCGTTGAA
This sequence comes from Phycisphaerales bacterium, assembly GCA_046593245.1. Classification (GTDB taxonomy): domain Bacteria; phylum Planctomycetota; class Phycisphaerae; order Phycisphaerales; family UBA1924; genus UBA4658. Next base: position 1,025 of record JBKJOD010000347.1, on the reverse strand, counting down.
ACGCTTGCGATTGCCGATGCCGGTGAGGGCGTCGGTGATGGTCTGGCGTGTCAGGGCTTCGTTCTTCTCGCGGAGGGCTTCGGCCTCGCGAGCGGAGGCGATTTGCTGGTTGACGAGCTCCTCATTGGCTTCATGCATGAGGGTGACGGCGTCGGGAATGGTGCCGGCGGGCTTGCCGAAGAGGCGCGCCAGTTCGGCCGCGGCCTTACCGATCTGGCCGAGAAGGACCGCCATGTCTTGTGCGGGAATATTGAACCAGATTCGGCTTGTGGCCAGCAGCGTGGGAAGATGATTCGCGGCGTTCTCGCTGGTCAGCGCGGCGGCGGTGAGCGTACCCAGACCAACGACGCGCACCAGATCGCGGCAGTCCGCGTCGGCTCTATCGGGAGCGTGGTGGTGCAGAATGGTCTGGACGTAGCGATCCGGCAAACGCCACTTGGTGGCCAGGGCGGCGCCGCACTCGGAGTGGGTGAAGCCGAGCGCGGCGGTCTCCATCGCGGGGTGCGCGGCGTGGTTGCGCGGATCGGCGGCGATGGCGGCGGTGTACTGGTTGCCCAGCGCGGTGAACATCGCGAGCACGCCGAGGTCCTGGAAGAGCGCGGCGGCGAAGGCCTCCTCGGGATCGCACTTGCCGACCTTCTGCGCAATGACGCGGGCGGCGGCGGCGCCAAAAATGGAGCGGCGCCAGTGGTCGTTGATGTCGAAGTTGTCGTTGCCAGCGAGGCCTCGGGTGGATTCGACGAGCGAGAAGCCCAGCACGATGGACTTGACGGCGGAGAGGCCGAGATAGTTCAGGGCGCGCCGGATCGTGGTACACGGGCTCTTCAAGCCATAAACCGACGAGTTGACGGTTTTGAGAACTTTGGCCGAGAGGGCGAGATCGGTCTCGATGACCTTGGCGATCTGGTCCATGCTCACGTCCGGATCGCGCGTGAGCGTGAGCACCTGCACACCCACCGTGGGCAGTGAGGGAAGGGTCTGACAGGAGAGCACTTTGTTCAGCTCTTGACGGTCGGGCATTCTGC
>JBKJOD010000240.1:0-4322 GCA_046593245.1 Phycisphaerales bacterium | reverse complement strand
GGCGCGATCGACGACGGCTTCAAGGCCCTGCGCCTGGGTGGAACGGCCGCGCTGCTGGGTATTCCCTCCCGCGCCATCTCCTTCGACCTCTCCAACCACGTCATTTTCAAGGGAGCGACGGTGCTGGGAGTGAACGGCCGTCGCATGTTCGAGACCTGGTACCAGATGGAGGAACTCCTTCTGAGCGGCCGCCTGGAGCTCGATGAGATCGTCACCCACCAGATTCCCTTCGCGGACTTTGCCAAGGGCTTCGGGCTGATGCAGAGCGGCGAGGGGATCAAGATTGTGATGAATGTGAGCGAATGAGCCCGCCCTCAGATCAGATTGCGCCGCTCCACTTCCGCCCCCGCCACCGCCTCACGCATGCGCGCGAGTTTGACGCCGTGTACGCCGCCAAGGTCCGCAAGGTCCGCGGCCCGCTCATGCTCTTCGCGCTGCCCAACGAACTGGGCTGGTCCCGGCTCGGGCTCTCCGTCAGCGGGCGCGTGGGCAACGCCGTACGCCGAAACACCTGGAAACGGATGATCCGCGAGGCGTTCCGGTTGCAACAGCACACGCTCCCCATGAGCGCGGCGGGAAGCGGCTACGACCTCATCGTGAGCGTGCGCGCCGGACCGGACCAACCCGTCTGGACACTTCCCGCGTGCATACGGGCACTCGCGGAGCTGGCGAACGAGGCGGACAAAGAGTGGCTCCGCCGCGTCCGCCGCGACGGTGATTCGCCATCCGCTCCTTCTCCAGTTCCCGGCGAACAATGAGCTCGTGCCAGAACCCGCCAACACATCCCGCTCGCGCCGCTTGGCGACTCTTCCGTTTCTGGGGATGATCTACGCCTATCGCATGACGCTGGGCCCCTTCCTCGGCGGCCATTGCCGCTTCCATCCGACGTGCAGCCAATACGGTCTTGATGCCTACTGCGAGCATGGGCCGTGGCGTGGGTCGATGCTGACGGTCAGACGCATCTGCCGCTGCCATCCATTCAGTCGCGGCGGATACGACCCTGTCCCGCCCGCAGCCATTGGTCGATCGCCCAACCAGTGATCGGGCCGGAGACGCACGGCATCGCGCCGCTTCACTAACATTTTGCTCGACTTGTTAGTAAGTGAGCGTATACTAGCCAAGTGGAGGCGGCAGCTCGCCGATGAACTGCGGCGCCTCGAACGCACGTTATTCATACAAACGTAAGTCTAGATTTTGCAGGAGTTTACCGTGGGTCGACTGCCCGCCGCACAGCGCAAGGAACAGTTGCTCGACACGGCCGCACGCTTGTTCGCCGTCCATGGCTATGCGGGCGCGACCACGAGCCAGATCGCCAAAGCCGCGGGTGTTACCGAGCCCATCATCTACCGGCACTTTGAGTCCAAGCGCGAGCTGTTCATAGCTCTCATCCATCGGACGAGCGAATCGACGATTCGGCTGTGGGAACACGAGCTCGCGGCGGCTGCGGACCCGGCGGACCGACTCAAGCGGCTCATCAACGCCAACCCGATGGTTGCGAACATGGGTCGCGGCATCTATCGCGTGATCGTGCAGGCAATGACCGAGGTTGAAGATCCGAAGATTCTGGAGGCGCTGAGCGAGCATGTGAAGACGCTGCACGCGTTTTTGATGCGTGAGGTGCAGCAGGCGCAGGATTCGGGACGGGTGAGCAAGCGGTTCTCACCGGTGCTCACGGCATGGGCGCTGATCCACATGGGGCTTGGGTATGGCCTGCTGAGCGCGATGGGCGTGGCGGAGCATGGCACCGATGAGCACGGACACACGATTGTGGACCTGCTCGGCGAACTGATGCTCGGGCAGAACTACAAACGGGATTGAGCGGCTGCCCGGGATCGGGCAGGGCTTGGTGCCCCACTACGATGGTCAACCGTGACCATCTATCTGGACAACAACGCGACCACGCGCCCGCTGGAGCCGGTTCAGGGGGCTGTGGCCGAGATGCTCGCCGCGCATTGGCACAACCCGTCGAGCGTGCATCGTCCTGGGCAGCAGGCACGCCACCGGATCGAGCTGGCACGCAAGCAGTTGGCCGCGCTGATCGGGGCGCGCCCCCGACAGATCACGCTGTGCGGCTCCGGAACCGAGGCACTGGATCTGGCGATCCGCGGATCGCTGCTGGCGCAGAGCCGCGTGGGTGCGGCACGGCGTAATCCGCCGGGCGCGATCATCACCAGCAAGGTGGAGCATGTCGGCGTGCGCGATCTTGCGACGGCACTGGAGAAGGAAGAGGGCACACGCGTCTTGTGGGCGGAACTGGACGAGATCGGGCGGGTGCGCCCAGCATCCGTGGCCGCGCTGCTGGAACAAGATGATGTTGCGATCGTGAGCGTGCAATGGGCGAATAACGAGACGGGTGTGGTGCAGCCGGTGCGAGAGATCGCGGCGATGTGCCGCGCGAAGGGTGTGCTGTTTCACTGCGACGCGACACAATGGGTCGGCAAGTTGCCGACCAGTGTTGGCGAAGGATCGGATGGCGCGGCAGCGCTGGATGGTTCCGCTTCATCACTCCGTCACTCCAACACTTCGTTACTCCCTTGCGATCTCCTGACGTACTCGCCGCACAAGTTTCATGGGCCGAAGGGCGTGGGCGTGCTGTATTGCCGACCCGGCGTGCGGACTTCGCCGCTGATTCATGGGGAGCAGGAACTCGGCCGGCGTGGCGGAACGGAGAACGTGCCGGGGATCGTCGGCGCGGGAGTCGCGGCGGAACTGGCCGCGGCGTGGCTCAGTGATCCGGAGAACATCGAGCGCGGGCGAGCCCTTCGGGATCGCTTCGAGCGCGGGGTGATCGCGGCGGTGCCGGATGCGGTGGTGAACGGGATCGAGTTGAATCCCATGAAGACCGCCGCGGAGTGGCGGGCCACTCCAGAAAGACTTTGGAACACCAGCAGCATCGGGTTTCCGCGGCTGGAAGCGGAGGCGATCCTCTTGCTTCTGAGCGAATGTGGCGTGTGTGCGTCGGCGGGCGCGGCGTGCGCGAGCGGGTCTTTGGAGCCCTCGCCGGTGCTGCGTGCGATGGGGGTGCCGCCAGATGTGGCCCATGGAACACTGCGATTCTCCCTTTCGCGGGAAACGACGGCAGCGGAGGTGGACGAGGCGGTGCGGATTGTGGGGGAGTGTGTGGGGCGGCTGCGGGCATCGATGAGTGCAGTGAGGTAAGAAAAGGCAAAGACATGGGATGGAAAGCCCATGCCACGGAGAAAATTGGTGAAACTGGCATCGGGTGCGCCCCAACACTAACCTTGGCCCATGTCACAGAACCCTTACGACACTCTCGGCGGAACCGGCACCCAGTACGGCGGCGGCGGCGCCGGAGGCGATTTCATCGACCCGACGCCCAGCCGTACAAGCGTGCTGGCGATTACGGCGCTGGTCATCTCGATCGTGGGGTGTCTGGGGTGCTTCATCCCGGGGCCGGGGGCGGTGGCTGCGATGATCGGCGGACTCTCCATCTTCTTCATAGCGCGTTCTGGCGGACGGCTGACGGGAATCGGAATCGGTGTGACGGCGGTGGTATTGGGGTTGTTCCAGTCGGTTGCATGGATCGCCGCCGCGACTGGTGTGACGCAGGCCTTCGGCCAATACAACCATCAGTTCATCGCGCCGGCAGGACAGATGATGACAGCAATTGAAAAGGGTGACTTCCAAACGGCTCGCGGGTGGCTCACCAAAGAGGCGGGCGAGCAAGTGAGCGACGAGGATTTTCGAGTCTTCTCGAAGAAGTATCACGACTCGATGGGAGCATTTGATCGTGTTCCGACGAACTCATGGGACACGATCATGTCCTTCGGCAACATTGGGAAGTCTGCAAAGGCCGGGGCGAAAAGAGGCGGCCGCGGGCCTGTCATCCGCCCCCAAGGCGCGGTCCCGCAGATTCCGCTGCCCGGATACTTTGCGAACGGTACCACATTTCTGGTGATCGGGATGGACCCTCCATCACACGACAAGTCCGATCCGAATGGCTCCATGACTCCGAAGTTTCTGAATCTAGGAGTTGCTGCCCTGGATGGCACGGAGGTCTGGGTGCTCGATCCGGACAAAGCAAGCAAGCTGATCAAGTGGGGTCCGTCCGATCCAACTCCGCCAACGACCCCGACGGCCCCGGATGGCAAAGACAAGACTTCGGACGTGCCCCCGGCGAAGACGGCCGGCGGAAATGACACAAAGCCCTGACCGTCGATCGAGGCGCCGAGCGAGCACAACCACTATGGCCGACGATCCAGTGCATGCCCCGCCGCCCGTCGAAGAGGCGGTGATTTCCTGCCGCGATGTGAAGAAGGTATTCGACGGGCGCACCGTGCTGGATGCCGTCACGTTTGATG
>JBKJOD010000199.1:0-6067 GCA_046593245.1 Phycisphaerales bacterium | reverse complement strand
TGATCCGCGCTGGGTGCTGGCGGTGCAGGCATATCGATCCGTGCAGGGCGGGCGTGCGGCGGTCATCACACCGGAAGAACGCAAGCGGCTGATGGTGGTGGGGAACCGGCTCGGGCTCCGGGCGTTTGATACCAGTCTGGTGATTGCGATCGTGCAGGATGGGGCGCGGGCGGGCGAGGATCCGCTGGGAACCGCAGCGGTGGGGCGACTGCGGCTGGTCGGTCGCGAGAGCGAACTGGTGGACGCGGGGCGCGGGCCGAGCTGGGCACTGGTTGCGGCGATGGTGATGGCGGCGGGGTTGTTCGGGGCTGCGGTGACGCTGGTGGCGGTGCGGATGATGCACTGAACTGAAAATCGCGTGAATCCACGTCGCAGCCGCGGCATCCCTAAGATTGCAAGATGTCACTCTCTTCACCAAATGGCGGGGCGTCCGCGGGAAGTGTGCCGCCGCGTGTCACGTTGCAAACCCTCGTTCGCATGGCCCGTGCCGCCGAGCCGTTCGCATGCCTGACGTGCTATGACGCTTCGACGGCGAAGTGGCTCGCGCGGGGCGGCGTGCATGTGCTGTTGGTGGGGGATACCGCCGCGGAGATGGTGCTTGGTCTGCAACGCACGATCGATATGCCCCTGGATGTGCTGCTTGCGCTCACAGCGGGAGTGAAGCGCGGCGCACCGAACTGTGTTGTGATGGGCGATATGCCGTTTATGTCGTATCAGACGGACGACGAGACGGCGATCCGAAACGCAGGGCGGTTTCTCACTGAGGGCATGGCGGACATCGTGAAGATCGAGGGCGATGCGCGGCTGGCGGAGCGCGTTTCCAAGATCGTCCATGCGGGTGTGCCGGTATGCGGGCATGTCGGCTCGCGTCCGCAGTATGTCGCGCTCACCGGTGGATACGCCGCGGCGGGGCGCACGGTCGAGAGCGCGAAGCAGGTGGTCGATGATGCCGTCGCGCTGGAGCAGGCGGGCTGTGCGATGCTGCTGGTTGAAGCTGTGCCGCCGGAAGTTGCGGATCGGATCGCGGCGAGCACGACAGTGCCGCTGATCGGCATTGGCGCGGGCACCGGGTGTCATGGTCAGGTGCTGGTGTTGCAGGATTTGGTCGGTATGACGGATCAGCCGCCGCGGTTTGCTGAGCCGGTGGCGTCGCTGGGTCAGGGATTTCAGCAGGCGGCGGCGGAGTGGGTGGCCCGTGTGGTCCGGCGTGAAATCGGTGGCAAGCAATACACGATGAAGCCCTCCGTTTCACCATCGGCTGCCAAAGTGGCGGGCGCGCGGGTTGACGGAAGCCCGTAGCAGGTGCGTCTACGCAATGGGCACGCGACTTTCGCGGGCATGGCCGGTAGAAGTTGAGGGGCCGAGGTGACGGGACAGCGGTTCGGGGCTGGTACGGGGTTTGCACTCAGTGAAAGAGGGTCGGGTATAGCAGCAACACATCGCGTTGTGCTGTGAGAACTTTGGGGAACTTCGGGGTCGGACCAACTACAGGATACAAGCCATGCGCAAGTTCATTGCTTTCGGGCCTGCTCTGGTGGTGTTGATGGCGACGTTGGTCACGCTGGTGGCCGCGCCTGCGGCGGTGCGCCTGATCGGCTACGCATCCACGGATGCGCAGATTCAGCTCGCGCGGCAGGAACTGGATCAGGACAACATTCTCAAGCAGATCGACAAGGCGGTGCGCAACATCGCGGATGTCGTGGAGCCGTCGGTAGTGCATATCGGGGTGCAGGCGGCGAGCGGGAATCGCATTCGTGCGGCGCAGGGGTCCGGATGGGTGTTCGATAAGCAGGGGCACATCGTTACCAACGCGCACGTGGTAAAAGGCGCGGGGCGGATCTTTGTGCAGTTCAATGATGGGCGGGCGGCGGACGCGGAACTGGTCGGTCAGGACACCGTCACGGATATCGCGGTGCTGCGGGTGAACACGACCGAAGGGGTGTTTCCGATGGATCGGGCGACGGGTGTTGTGCTGCATCAGGGTGATCGGGTGTACGCGTTTGGATCGCCGTTTGGGTTCAAGTTCTCGATGTCCGAGGGGATTGTCTCGGGCCTCGGGCGCGATCCGAGCGCGATTCTGGGCGAGGGGGTGATGCGCTCGAATCAGGGCTACACGAACTTCATTCAGACGGATGCCGCGGTGAATCCCGGCAACTCCGGCGGGCCGCTGGTGAATGTGGACGGCAAGCTGGTTGGAATGAACGTAGCAATTGCGACCGCTCCGGGCGTGAACAATGGCGAGGGTGGACAGAGCGCGGGTATCAGCTTCGCGATTCCGCTCTCCACGATTGATCGCGTGGTGGATCAGATCGTTTCCGGCAACGCGGTGGCGCGCGGATATCTCGGGATCGGGCGTCCCGGCGACGACGATCAGAACCAGGCGTGGTTGAACCGGCTCGGATATCACGGGCGCGGTGTGGTCGTAACGAATGTCGAAGCAGGAAGCCCCGCGGAGAAGGGCGGGATGCAGGTGAGCGATGTGATCGTGAAGCTGGATAGCCAGGCGATCACGGGTGTTCCGGGGCTTCGGTCGGTGATTGCGAACAGCGCTCCCGGCGACAAGGTCAGCGTCGAAGTGTGGCGGGGCGGTGAGACGAAAAAGCTGACCGTAGAACTCGGGCGACTTGTGACCGAGAGCGAGAAGCGAGATGCCCTGATCGCGCTGGCGCGCTTTGGCATTCTTGATGTTGGCGAGACCAAAGACGGGCGTGTGCTGGTGACCGAGGTGCGAGCGCCCTCGCTCGCGTTCCAGGCAGGGTTTCGCCCGAACTTGCGCATCGTGAGCGTGAACGGTTCGGCTGTGAAATCCGTTGAGGAGTTCGGCAACGCGATCGCAAATGAGGGGCTGCAACAGGGGCGCGAGTTGCGGGTTGCAACCGATGGCGAAGACGGCGCGAAGGAACTCAAGATCAGCGGCAAGTAGTGGCGTGGAAATGCGCCTGGCTCACTCGGCTTTTCGGATACGTACCCGCACCTTAGTTTCCGCAGGCGGGGTCTTCCCGAAATCCGCAATCCAATCCGGTTCCTCCGCCGAGGCATCGGGATTGATCAGGCGCGACCAGCCGATGACCTCCGAGCCGAAGGTGGTCAGACCGATGATCGTTCCGGAGCCGTCCGCGTCGTAGACCTCGCGTTCATCGCCTGAGACGGACTTTCTCCTGACAATCTTCGAGCCGGTGAACATCCAGCCCGGTAGCGGCTCGGAGCGGGCCGCAGCTAACTTGTTTTCCGCCGCCTGAAAGGGCGCTTTGTCGCGGGCGTTCACAATCCAGTCGAGCGGATTCTGCTCGACTTCGTTGCCGTTCTTGTCTGTGAATGCGATGCGGACAGAGAGGCGATCGCCGGATGGCGGCACGGGCGTGAGTGTGCGATCATTGAGTGTCCAGCCACCCGGCGAGCCGGCATTCAGACCAACCGCGAGCATCGCCGCGTGGATGTGCGAGGGGCGGACGGTGGTGATGAGGAACGTCTCGTGCTCGCGGGTGTTGGGGGCGCAGCAGAGAACTTCAAGAAAAAAAAGCGGCGCCTTGTCGTCCTTCACGAGCATCGGCGTGATCTGCGCGTCGAACTCGACCGTCTTGGCGGACACATCCACCCGCACGCCGGGGAAGAGTTCGCGCATATTCGATACGAGCGCTACGGGCAGCGTCACGGGGCGACCCGCGAGGCGGTCGTTGTGCATCGCGATCATCAGGAGAATCACGCCGCCGAACATCATGGGTGTACCGCCTGTTGCACGAGCCGGACGAACTCGTCGCCGCGGGCTTCGAAGTTGACGTATTGGCCCCACGAGGCGCAGCCGGGGGAGAGGAGGAGGGCATCGCCGGGGCGCAAGTGCTTGAGAGCTGTGTTGAATGCGACTGCGAGGGTGTCGCATTCGAAGACTTTGTCGCGCGGCTCAGAGAGCCGGGCTGCGCGGGCGATGCTCGGTCCGGTGACGCCGATGGTGTAGAGCCCGGCGAGCTGTGGGCCAAGCTGCGCGATGGGCGTGAGGTCCGAGCCCTTGTCATATCCGCCTGCGATGAGGTGGAGCTTGGAGCGAGAGAAGCCGGGAATGCCTTCGAGGGCTGCGATCGCCTTGAGCGCGGATTCAGGTGTTGTGGACTTGCTGTCGTTGTAGAAGCGAACGGGATCGCCGGTGCGAGACAGGAGTTTGGTTTCGGCGACGAGTTGCAGGCGGTGGGCGAGGCCGGGGAATGCGGCGATTGCTTGCGCGAGCACCGCGGGATCGGCTTCCGGCACCAGTGCGCGGCACGCGGCCAGTGCGCCCGCGGCGTTGGTGCGGTTGTGATCGCCCGGGAGCAGCAGTGGGGCGGTGAAGGATGCGGCGTCGATGCGCTCCGCGTGGGCGTGCGTAGCGACTCGCCACTGCCACAGGGGTTCGCCCAGGATCGCGGTGTCTCCGGATCGCTGGTGCTCGATGAGGTGCCGTTTGCTTGCGGCGTAATGGTCAAACTCGCCGTGCCAGTCAATGTGGTTGGGTGAGACGTTGGTGATGACCGCGACCTGCGGCGACCACTCGGGCGCGAGCGTTTGCTCCAGCCAATACAGCATGGCGGAGGAGAGCTCGAGGATGACGATTGAACGGTCGGTGATGCGATCCAGATCGGCCAGGAGTGAGCCGCCGATGTTGCCGCCCATGAAGATGTCGGATGTCGGATGGTGGGCGACGGATGTGGTCAAGGCATGGAAGATCATCGCGGTGGTCGTGCTCTTGCCGGCCGAGCCGGTGATGCCGACGGTGCGATGCACGCCGCGGGCGCGGAGGGCGTCGATAGTAAGGGAGATTTCCGTGGTAATCGGGATGCCTGCGGCGGTGGCGGCGCGGAGGAAATGGTTCTCCCATGGCTTGGGCACCGCGGCGTTGGCGACGACGAGATCGGTGGTTGTAAAGTCGCTGACATTGTGCTCGCCGAGCCGCAGCGATATCTGGCCCGAGTCGATCAGCGGCTGAATTTGTGCGAGGGAATCAGCAAGTTTGGCGGCAGGGTCTGCATCGGTGACGAGCACATCCGCGCCTTGCGAGCAGAGCCAGCGCGTGACACCGATTCCGCCGCCGAAGCGGCCGAGGCCCATGACTGTGACGCGCTTCCCTGCGAGATCGGTCATGTGAGGAGTGTAAGTGGGGAGGGGAGGGAGATGTGGGATGTGGGATGTGGGATGTGGGATGTGGGATGTGAAAGTCTGATTGTGTGCTCAGCCCATATCTCGGCCGGATTGGATTGCTTCGAGCAACACTTTGAGTAACGCCCGCGCTTCCGGGCCGGGCTTTCCATCTCCGATGGTGCGGCCGTCGATCTGGGTGATGCTGGTGACGAGGGTGGTTGTGCCCAGGAACATGACTTCGGTGGCCCGTGAGAGGTCTTCGGCCGGGAGTGGGCGCTCGCGGAATCGGGGCTCGTGTGTGAGCATGATGTGGCGGGTAACGCCGGCGAGTAGGGGGGCACTGGTGAGCGCGGGGGTCACGAGTTCGGTGCCGCCGTGGCCATCGGGGAGGGCGAGCATGACGTTGGTGGCGAGACCTTCGGAAATCAGCCCGCCGCGCCCGGTCTCGTCGCCGCCACGGATGAGGATCGCCTCGTCACATCCCGCCGCCTCGGCTTGGTGGGCCAACATGACGTTGCCCATCAGCGAGATGCTCTTGAGCCAGCCGAGTTCCCAGCGGATGTCGCGACGGGTGATGACCCGCTTGGTCGCGGGCTCGATCTGGGTTTCAAGCGGCGGTTGCGGTGTGCAATAGCCGAGGATTGTCGGCGTGGTATTGTGACCACGGGCGCGAGAGCGGACGGGGTCGCCGTCACCGGGGGTGCCACCGGTGACTTGCCAGTAGACGAATGCGTCGCGGAGTTTGTTGGCTTTGACGAGTTCGGCGGAGCGTTCGCCGAGTGTTGAGACGTCGAAAGAGATTCCCGCGGCATCCAGGCCGCGCTGCATGCGGCGGATGTGGGCACCGAGGCCGACGATGCGTGTGGAATCGTGCCACGGAATGGAACGCAGGCCTTCGTAGACACCCTCGCCGAAGATGAAGCCGCGATCGAAGGGATCGATGCGAGCTTCGGTTCGTGGG
>JBKJOD010000123.1:0-4170 GCA_046593245.1 Phycisphaerales bacterium | reverse complement strand
CCATCCGCATACACCAGACCGGACACGCAGCGAGCGGGAATCTTGTTCGCTCGAAGCATGGCGCACAGCAACACGGCGTGCTCGGTACAGTCCCCGCAGCGTGTGCGTGCCGTTTCTGCGGCCGACGCAAAGCCCACATCAAACGACTTCTTGCTGATATACGTGTACACAAACTGCCGCATCGCCTCGGCTCGCGCGGCATCATCCGCTCGATCGAGTTTGTTCACCACGCCCTCGGTCAACTCGCGCACCTTCGAGTCATCAGAGCCGATCATGGTGGACGGCTTGCGGAACTCATCGCTTGCCTGCTCCTGCTTGGTGCAGGCCGACGAACCGGCCGCATCGGTCACAATGCGCACCGCGTGCTCGTTCACCGGCGTCGCCGTCTGCACACCCGCCGTGGGCCACATACCGATCGGGGCATCGCCGGAGCGAACCAAAAAGGTCGCCCTCTTACTGTCGCGGGCATTGGCAATCTGCTTGTCCGGCTTGATGAACGTGGATTCCAACAATTCAGGCGGGTTGGTCTTGCTCAGCGCGAGGGCTTTGTCGGCGCGGATGAGAATGATCTTGATGCCGCCGATGTCCGTCTCGCTGCGCAGCGGCGAGCCGCGCTCATCGGTGTACTCAATCGAGTTCGCATTGGGAACCATCTCGTTCTTGGATGACCACTTGATGGACGGAACCGTCTTGCCGATCACCTCCAGCGGCGCACGCTCCAGCAGCGTCATCGTCGTGGTCGCGGCCTTCAGTCCAGCCGATGGGTCTACCGATCGGACCTTGATCTCCTTCGCACCTTGTGCAATCTTCTTCGCAATCTCGCGCTCCATCGCCATCGGCGTGAGCCACTCCCCCTCGGGAGACGCCAGATGCTCGGTCCGCGTGCTGCCCGCCGTCGTGTGCTTCACATCAACCCCATCCGCCTTGAACACATATTCATCTACCGAAGGAAGTGCCCCGAGTTTGGTCTCGGAACTCATCCGCACCGGCTTGGCATCCGCGGTTTCCACAAACTCAGTCGCAACCGTGATCGGCATGCGAATCTGCCCACGCTTGATCTCCAGCCGCATTTCGCTCGATGAAATGAACCGATCGCCCTCCTTCCGAGTCTGCGCGCGCATGTGCCCGCAGCGCTGCCCCTGCATCTCCACCACAAACCAGTGCTCTTCCGGCGCGTTGTCATCTCCCCCAAAACCAGCCCGGGCCAGCGGTATCGCAACCAGCACAGCACACAAACTTGCAAGCAACCAGCGGGTGGTTCGGTTCATGATCAACAATACGAGCCCTTGTCGCACGCGGAGGAAGCCGCCCGCACCGCCGCTATTCTTCCTCGTGATCGACACCCACTGCCATCTCACCTTCCCGGACTTTGAGGGAAAGCTCGACCAGACCCTCGCAGGTGCTGCCCCGGCCGGTGTCTCCGGCTGCATCACAATCAGCACCACCACGCTCGATTGCCTGGATGCCCTGCATATCGCCCAATCTCACGATCGCGTCTGGTGTACCGCGGGCGTCCATCCGCTGTATTCGGATGTCGCCGACACCCGCGCCGCGGGACGCGCCGGGAATGTCCACATCTGGGACAACCTGAAACGTGTCGCCACCCATCCCAAGTGCGTCGCATGGGGCGAACTCGGCTTAGACAACCACTATCCCAAGCCCGCCCCCGACATTCAACGTCGCGTTCTCGATGAGCAACTCGCGTTTATCGAGTCCGTCAATCACGATCGCGCCGGCGGCATCGGCAAGCCCACTGGCCTGCCCGTTGTCATCCACTGCCGCGAGGCATTCGACGACCTGATCCCGATCCTGAAGCGGACCTCAATCCCCGCAAACCGATTCGTCTTCCACTGCTTCACCGGCGGCCCCGCCCATATGCGCAAGCTGCTCGACTTTGGCGCGTTCGTCAGCTTCACCGGAGTGGTCACCTATCCGAACGCACCCGAAGTCCGCGAAGCCGCGGCGATGGTCCCCGCCGACCGCATCATGGTCGAGACCGACGCCCCCTTTCTTTCCCCAATCCCCCACCGCGGCAAGCGCCCCTGCCTTCCCGCATACATCGCCGACACCGCACGCGCTCTCGCCGACCTCCGCGGCGTTCCGTTCGCCGAGTTCCACCATCAACTCAACACCAACACACGCGCGTTTTTCAACATCGATGCACACTGATTTTTCGTACATCCGACATCCCACATCCACCATCAGACATTCCACATGACCCTCGCCTGGTTCCACACCCTCAGCCCCTTCGCTGTCCGCATCGGATCGGACTTCGGCATCCGCTGGTACGGCCTCGCCTATCTCGCGGGCTTCGTGGTCGCGTTCATTGCGCTCCGCGCCATGTCCAAACGGGGGCTCTCGCTCATTCCCCTTGATCGCGTGGGCGATGCGCTGCTCTGGCTGATCGGCGGCACGCTGGTTGGTGGGCGGCTTGGATACGCCGCGTTCTACGACCCCTCGCTCTTCACCACATGGCTGGACCACGCCCCGTGGTGGGGCGTGCTCGCGATCAACGAGGGCGGCATGGCCAGCCACGGCGCGATGATCGGCATGACCATCGCCTGCTACCGCGTCAGCCGCGGATTCAAGGATGAGAAAGGCCGCGTCGTCGGGCGTGTTCCCTTCCTGCATGTGCTGGATGTCTTCACGCTCGTCGCTCCCGCCGGCGTGTTTTTCGGGCGCATCGCCAACTTCGTCAACGGTGAACTTCTCGGCAAGTTCGCCGCGCCGCCAGGTGCGCCGGGCCCGTGGTGGTCCGTGCAGTATCCGCAGGAGCTTGATCTTGCGAAGTTTGATAAAGCCACAAGAACCCTCACCCCCGGCGAGCATCTTCAACAGACGCCAGAACAATGGAACCAATTGCTCCGGCTCGCTTCGTCGGTCGCGAAGGACGGCGACCCGCGAGACGGTCTGCGCAAACTCGCGCGCGAGGGGTGGAACTACGCGGACCAGCTCAAGCCGCTCGTTTCGGCTCGCTATCCCAGCCAACTCCTGCAGGCCGCGGCGGAAGGGATCATCGTCGGCCTCGTCCTCTGGATCATCTGGGCCCGCCCGCGCAAACCCGGCGTCATCATCGCCACCTTCTTCGTGCTCTACGGGATTCTCCGCATTCTCACCGAGTTCATCCGCCTTCCGGATGCCCAGCTCACCGTGCAGCGCATCCTCGGCCTCTCCCGCGGCCAGTGGCTCAGCGTCGCCATGATCGTCGTCGGTACATGGCTGCTCTGGTTTGTCGCCAATCGCCCCGCCCAGCGGCTGGGCGGCTGGCTTTCCACGCGAACAAAGACCACCGCCACCCCGTAATCTTCGCACCGGTTCTTCAACAGGTGCGAGTCTCGGCCCGCAACGGTCGATACCGTTGATCGGTCGATCGTTCTCCGGTCGTTGTTCGCTTTTCCTCCTTCGGAGCGCAGCATGTCGGTTCTGGTCACAGGCGGGGCGGGATACATCGGGTCGCACGCCGTGCAGCGTCTGCTGCGCGATGGCCATCGCGTCGTTGCGCTGGACAACCTCTTCCGCGGCCACGCCGAAGCCATCGACGCGCTCCAGACCATTGCTGGCGGCCGACTCACCTTTATCCGCGGCGATGTCGGCGACCGCGATCTGGTCGCCAAGCTTCTCATCGACCACAAAGTAAAAACCGTTCTGCACTTCGCCGCCATGGCGTATGTCGGCGAGAGCGTCAGTCAGCCGCTGCGCTATTACCGCAACAACACCGCCGCGACGCTCTCGCTGCTTGAAGCCATCGAACAGAGCTGGAGCGACACTCGGGCAGATGGCGGTGTGGAACGCATGGTCTTCTCCTCCACCTGCGCTTCCTATGGCGAGCCCGCCAAGCAGTTCATTCCGATCCCCGAAACCTGCCCGCAGTCACCGGTCAATCCGTACGGCTGGTCGAAGCTGTACTGCGAGCACATGCTCCGCGATTTCTCTGCGCAGGCGTGGCGCGAGAAGAAGAACTTCTCTTGGGCCGCGCTCCGCTACTTCAACGTCGCAGGCAGCGACCGCACCGGACTGATCGGCGAGCATCACGAGCCGGAAACCCACCTCATCCCCGTTTGCCTGCAAGCCGCGCTCGGCCAGCGCGACCATCTGAGCATCCACGGCACCGACTACCCGACCCCCGACGGCACCTGCATCCGCGATTACGTCCACGTCGAGGACCTCATC
>JBKJOD010000043.1:0-6564 GCA_046593245.1 Phycisphaerales bacterium | reverse complement strand
GGAGGGGAAGCGCCGGCCGATGCGAGTGCCGGTGCGGCTGCCGGATGTGGAGGGTGGCGTGGATGAGCACGGGGAGTATGTGAAGTGTGTGTTTGAGCTGCCGCGGGGAGCGTTTGCGACGACGGTGATGCAGGAGGTGATGAAGGGGGAGGTGGGGGAGGAGGAAGAGGAATAGGAGGGGGAGAGGAGTGGAGGAGAAGAGGGGATGGCGAGCCCGGAGTGCTTGAGAAGCTGGATGTCAAAGAAGGGCACTGGCGCCGCTTCGCGGTTTGAGGTGCTTCGCACCTCAAGTACACCGGGGGCTGGCTCGAAGACTCGCTGCGCCCCCGGCAACGGTCGTGCGCCCGAAGCGGGCGGGGAAGTGAGAAAGCGGAAGTGTGAGGGAGGTAATATGCAGCAGGAAAGGGACGTAGCGTTCAGCGACTGGTACTTTGGGAGGAATGGCTGTGAAGATTGTGGTGTTTGATCTGGGCGGGGTGGTGGTGCGGATTTGTCGGTCGCTGAAGGAGGCGGGGGAGCGGTGTGGGATTGCGGTGCGCGATGAGGACATCACGCCGGAGCGGCGGGCGGAGCGGCGGGCGATCCATGCGGAGTATGAGCGCGGACGGATCGGGTGCGAAGAGTTCTTCGTGGCGATAGCGCGGACGACGGGTGGGAAGTACACGCCGGAGCAGTTTCGCGCGATGCACATGAGCTGGATCATCGATGAGTATGCGGGTGTGTCAGAACTGATCGACGATCTGCACGGCGCGGGGATCCAGACGGGGGTGCTGAGCAACACGAACGCCAGCCACTGGGGGCAGATGCAGGGATTGGCGACCGATGGTCGAGTTGTGGTTCCGAAGTTTCCGACCACGACGAAGCCAATGCACCGGCACGCGTCGCATCTGTTCGGGCTGGCGAAGCCGGAGGTGGCGATCTATCAGGAGTTTGCGCGGCGCACGGGATCTGCACCGGGTGAGATCGTGTTCTTTGATGATTTGCCGGAGAATGTGGCGGCGGCGCGGGGGGCGGGGTGGACGTCACATGTGGTGGATCACATGGGGGATACGGCGGGGCAGATGCGGGAGTATTTGCGTGCGGAGCATGGGATTGTGCTTGGGGGCACGCGTGACGCACCCGTGAGATGAGTGGCGGGCTGAGGATCGAGGGTGGGATTTCGTTGTTGGTCCGCGCCCGTGAAACTCATCGCGATGCGTGCTTCAACTGGTGGCGAAGGAGGTGTCCTGATATGGGGAACTGTTGGAATAGTGCGGCCGGCTCCTCGTCGCCGGCGGGCTAAGTCTGCATGTGGACGCAGCTGTGAACGGCGATGGCGCGGGGCATGCAACCGGCTCCTGGGGGTGAGAATACGGATTTCCAGCCGAATGTATCGCACGGTGCAAGTCATGATTTTGACGGGTTTCCGCCGCATTTTTTCCATGATCTCCGCGTCTCGTCTTCGGGCTTGGGCCGATACACTCCTCCTCATGGCCGTCGAACGCCTCGTCTCTCCCGTGCAGAACGCCGCGACCGATCTCTCCGAGCAGGAGCGGGACGTGGGGCGGTCGCTCAGGCCGCGCACGATCAAGGAGTATGTTGGGCAGCCGGATCTCATCGAGCGGCTGGCGATCACCATCGAGGCCGTGAAGGGGCGCGGCGAGCCGATGGAGCATGTGCTGTTGCACGGCCCGCCGGGGCTTGGCAAGACCACGCTCGCGCATGTGATTGCTGAAGAGATGGGACAGGGCGGCGGAGACGGCACTCGCTGCAAGGTCCACCTCACCAGTGGCCCCGCCCTGACGCGTCCGACGGACCTGGTCGCGATGCTCTGCCAGTTGCAGGAGCGCGATGTGCTTTTTATCGACGAGATTCATCGGCTGCCGATTGCCGTGGAGGAGTTCATCTATCCGGCAATGGAGGACTTCGTCATCGACATCAAAGTCGAGACTGGCATGCACGCGCAGACGATCCAGAAGAAGCTGGCCCCGTTTA
Source organism: Phycisphaerales bacterium (assembly GCA_046593245.1). GTDB lineage: Bacteria > Planctomycetota > Phycisphaerae > Phycisphaerales > UBA1924 > UBA4658. The sequence goes on along the minus strand of JBKJOD010000043.1, from coordinate 4,590 downwards.
CGCTCATCGGAGCAACGACGCGGGCCGGGCTGGTGTCATCGCCGCTGCGATCGCGGTTCGGCATCACGCACGCGCTGCGGTACTACTCCTCTGAGGAGCTGCTGGTGATTCTGCGGCGGTCGGCGGGCCTGTTGGGCGTGGTTTCGTCGGATCAGGGGCTGGTGATGATTGCGGAGCGGAGTCGGGGGACGCCGCGGATTGCCAATCGCCTGCTGCGTCGCGTCCGCGACTTTGCGCAGGTGAAGGGTGACGGGCGACTCACGCCGAGCATGGTGCGCGATGCCCTTGCGCTGGAGGGTGTTGATGATTTAGGGCTGGATGAACTGGACAGGTCGTATCTGCGGACGATCGCGACGACGTACAACGGCGGACCTGTTGGGCTGGAGGCCGTGGCCGCGACGCTCAACCACGACTGCGGGACGCTGGAAGATGTTGTGGAGCCGTTTCTGCTGCAGATCGGATTTGTTGCGCGGACGCGGCGGGGACGGGCACTGACGAAGGCGGGGGCGACGCATGTGGGGATGCCAAATGCGGTGGGGGCGGGCAGGAGTGGTGGTGGGGAGTTGTTTGAGGAGTAGGGGGAGGGCGGGTAGCCAAAGTCGGCATGTCGTTGCTATGCCGCCTTTCGGCGTTTGACTGCCTTTGCTTGCGCTGTCGCTTGCTTCGTGGTTGCGGTCTTTGCCTGTTTGGATCGCCGCTTAGTCTTTGCTTCCGCTGCGAGACGGGCTGCCTGCTTTTTCATCAGGTCTGCGCCGATCTTTCCAAGGTCGTACCCGAACTGCTTGGCATACGCGTCGCGTGCGGCGCGGACTTCGGCAACGATGGTGTCTTTCCACATGGTTACTGCTCCGTCATTTCCAAAGGCGTAACGATCACGGGCGGAATCAATCCCAGATCACGGCAGGCGGATTCTATCCGCGGACGAAACCCGGCACCGGCGATGTGCTTGCAGTTCCAAGTCATCAGGAAGTCAATCTTGTGGGTCGCTGCGAGCGTGACATGCAATGCGTCGATACCGGCCTTCGCAGGAAGTCCAGTTCGTCGCAATAACTCCCCAGCGAGGCGGAGATTTTCAGGAGTGACAAGGATCGAGCGGATTCCCTCGACGTGGGTCAAACGCCGCGCGGCAGCACCGCGGTCGCCCTGTTGGAGTTCTTGCACCACAGCTTCAGAAATGCAGAGATCGTACTTTGCGCGCCGCATCTCCCACCATTCCCGCGTGAGTTGTTGATGCCCTGCGAGAACAAGGTCGCGGCTGGGCTACGCGGCGAGGTAACTGACAATCGTGGTTTCGAGATATACACGGGGCTTCATCGGCAGAGTCTACAACTGTTGGTAACTATCAGCCAGTCCAGACAACCAAGCGAAGTCCGAAGCTGTTGTAGAGCGAACCCGTGGTGCTGCGATGGGCGAACTGCCTCACGATCGCTTTCGCAACGCGACTATGCCGAGAATCGCGAGGGCAACCGTTGCGGTCAGAGCAATTCCGAGTCCGATCGCTGATGCGGTTGGCGCCACTGATTCGACCCATCTACCCCAACCGGGACCTGAGATATGGCCCGCATTCGGGCCGTCGTGAAAAGGGATCGCACCCGCTGATACGAAAGCAATGAACGGAGTTATGGTCAACAGAATGCCGCCGCACAACATGATGAGCAGAAATGTGAGTGTTCGCTTCACGCGTTCTCTTGTGCTCGTTTCTGCATGAGGATTTTCGACTGGACCTTGAGCGGCCTGTAGAGAGCACTTGTTTGCCCGGATGGGGCGGGCGAAGTCAAAGGCATGGTGAGGGCGGTAAATACGCCTTGCACAGGAGGTGCAGAGCCACCTTCGGCAGCCTTGGATCATCGTATAGGGAAGAGCAGTACTCGAACATGGGCGGGACGCCCAAGCCACATATACACGGGCCGGAAGGCCCATGCCATTTCAAGTCGCGACTTCCTCGCTGGGGCTGGCGTCCTTCTTGGCCTTCTTAGTGGACGGCTTTTTCGGAGCGGCGGGCTTCTTCTTCTCCGGGGCGAAGGTTTCTTCTTCGACGTAGAGGATACAGCGGCAGCTCGGGCAGCTCATGAGCTTGCCGGACATCAGCGCGCTGACGGCCTCCACGGGGATCGCCATCATGCAGGCGGAGCAGCTTCCCTCGTGGGAGCGGCGGTCGAGAACTTCAACGGGGACCATGGCATCGTCGCCACGGGTTTTGATGAGGTCCTCGAGCATCTTGAGTTCGCGGGGGGGGATGCCGGCCGTGAGCGTGTGCCGCTCAGTCGTGAGTTCCGCGAGGCGATCCTTGATTTCCGAGGACTTGGCATCGCGGTCGGTCTTGGCCGTGCCGGCGATCTTGGAGCGCTCGGAGTGGTGGCCCAGGATGTCGGCGAGCTTCTTCTCGTTCTCCTCAACCTTGGTCATGGATTCGAGAACCTTCTCGTCCACAGCGGCCTTCTGCTCCTTGAGCGTATTCAGCTCGGTGAGGAAGGCGTTGTATTCCTTGGCGGTCTTGGCGGAGTTCATCTGCTCGCGGAGCGAGGTGGTGCGGGCCTCGATGCGGGCGGCCTCACCCTCTTCGTTGGCGATGACGGCACGCAGGTGCTTGACCTGCGACTCCAGCGTGGACTTTTGTTTGTCCATCTCGGCGAGCAGGGTGCTCTGCTGAGTAAGAAAACGCTCCGCTCCGTCGAGTCTGGATCGAAGGCCGCGGAGCTGTTTATCCACTCGGAACAAATCCAGAAGCTGTTTGGTCACCGACATCCACTGGCCCCGGTTGTGTATCGAACATCCCGTCCCTGACTAACTATACCCCTCCCAAACACGTCGTCATGGGGAAATATCGCGCCAGTCGGTGAGAAGCCAGAAAGCCAAGGGGGCGGTGAGCAGGATGGAGTCCAGGACATCGAGAATGCCACCCATCCCGGGCAGCGTGTGGCCGGAATCTTTGACGCCTGCATCGCGTTTCAGGACGCTTTCAAGCAGGTCGCCCGCCTGCCCGGTGAGGGCGAACAGGCCGCCTACGAGGGCCGCGTAGGCCCAGGGCATGGCCCCGAGGCCGGTGGTACCGACAAAGTGGCGGTGGAGCCAAAGCCCGCCCATGGCGCACAGCGCGGCGGTGATGATGCCGCCGAAGAGCCCCTCCCACGTCTTGCCGGGGGAGAGCCACGGGATGAGCTTGTGGCGGCCGATGGAGCGGCCGGTGAAGTACGCGCCAATATCGCACGACTTGGTGATGAGCAGGACGCCCGCAACCACCCAGGCCGAGTGTTCGCGGCGGAGAGCCAGCAGGAAACCGAACATCAGGCCGAGATAGACGAAGGCAAACATGGCCGCGCCGACGGCGGCGGTTGCGCCGTGCAGGGTCTTATCGCGGATGTGCCAGATCAGCGAGCCGGCGAGGACGACGGTGGCGACGGCGGCGACGAGAGCGACGGCGTGCAGGGGATTCATGCGATCCGGCACGAAGGCGCAGACAAGGAGGCCGGCGACGGCGGCGAACGCCATCCAGCGGCGCGAGGCCTTCACGCCGTTGGCGTGGAACATGGCGCCCATTTCGCGTGCGGCCAGCGGCACGACCAGGAGGCCGATGAGGAGCATCATCAGGCCGCGCGGCCAGTTGGGGGCGGAGCCGGGAGCGAGGCGATCGACCCACGCCGGCGCGGCGTGCGCGGCGAGAAACTCATCGGCCCAGAGTGCGCCGATGAGCGCGGCGATGAGCGTGAATCCCATGATGAGACGTTGTTTGAGCACAGGGCGAAGCGTACGGCCTCAGAGCCCGCCGAACTTTCGGTTGCGTTTCGCATAGTCGCGAATGGCGGTGTGCAGGTCTGCCGTGCCGAAGTCGGGCCAGAGAACGTCGGTGACGTGGAGCTCGGCGTAGGAAATCTGCCAGAGGAGGTAGTTCGAGACGCGCATCTCGCCGGCGGTGCGGATGAGCAGGTCCGGGTCGGGGAGCCCGGCGGTGTAGAGGTGATCGTGAACCGTGGCGTCGGTGATGGCTGATGGGTCCAGCTCGCCGCGCTTGACGCGCTCGGCGATGGCGCGGACAGCATCCACGATCTCGGCGCGTGCGCCGTAGTTCACGGCGAGGCAGAGCATGGAGCCGGTGTTGTTCTTTGTCAGGTCGGTGAGGCGGTCGGCGGCTTGGAGGACCTCTGGGGCGAGGCCTTCGCGGCGGCCGATCTGGCGGAAGCGAAGGTTCTCCTTCATGAACTTCTCGATCTCGCCTTCGAGGTAGGTCATGTAGAGGTGCATGAGCGCGGAGACCTCGCTCGCGGGGCGCTTCCAGTTCTCCATGGAGAAGGAATAGAGCGTGAGCACCTCGACGCCGAGGGCGCCGCACTCCTCGATGACGGAGCGCACGGCGGCCGCGCCGTTGCGATGGCCGAACTCGCGCGGGAAGTCGCGGTTGCGAGCCCATCGCCCGTTGCCATCCATGATGATGGCGATGTGGCGGGGGATGCGCTCCGGGTGGACATCCGGCAGGCGGCCCAGCGGGTCGGCCTTCGGGTTCACGCGTCGGAGGCGAGCCAAAGCCGCCTGTGCGCCGGGATCAGCGGCGAAGGGGCTGGGGGCTGGCTGGAGTGGGGGGGCGGCGAGGGACAT
>JBKJOD010000476.1:0-5651 GCA_046593245.1 Phycisphaerales bacterium | reverse complement strand
TCGCACCGATGTGTACTCGCTCGGCGTCGTGCTGTACCAATCGCTCACCGGCGCATTTCCCTACGACGTCAGCGGCTCCATGCCCGAAACGCTCGCGCAGATTCAGACCGCCGAACCCTCGCGCCCCAGTTCTGCCCCGCGCACGCCGCTTCGCATCGACGATGATGTGGACACCATCACCCTCAAGTGTCTGGCCAAGCCACCGGACCGCCGCTATCAGTCGGCGGGCGAACTCGCCCGCGACATCCGTCACTATCTCGCCGGCGAGCCGATTCAGGCCAAGCGGGATTCGGTGTCGTATGTCCTGCGTACCCAACTCCGCCGCCACCGCGCCGCGGCTTTCGTCGGCGTCGCGTTCCTCTTTCTGCTCGTGGCCGGCTTCATCTCCACGCTGCTGCTCTGGCAAACGTCAGAAGGACACCGCACCGAAGCCACCGACAATCTCAAACTCGCCAATGACCACGCCGCCGAGGCCAAGCTTGAAAGCGAGCGCTCGCAGCGTGTGCTCAAGCTCATCATCGACAGCTTCCACGCCAGCGACCCCATGCACGGTGGAGACCGCTCGATCTCGGCGCGGGAGGCCCTGGACCGCGGCTCGGCCAGCGCGATCGCCAAACTCGACAACGATCCGAGCGCACAGGCCGATCTCCTCAAAGCACTCGGCGATATCTACTTCCATCTCGGCGAGAACGAGCGGGCCATCGACCTGCTCACCCGTTCGCTCGCCATCATGCGAGACAAGTTCGCCCAGAGCGAAACCGCCATCGCCGAAACCGCCATCTCTCTCGGCGATGCCCAGACCCAGTCCGGCCGCACCCAGGACGCCGTCGCCACCTACACCATTGTGCTGGACATCCTGTCAAAGAAACTCCGGAAAGATGACTGGCACATTGTCGGCGCGATGATCCGCAAACTCCGCGCCGCCGACCAGCTTCCTGCCGCAGAGCCGCTGCTCGTCAAGTTCATCGAATCCTCGCGTAACTCGGATGTTCCCGCGTCCGTGCGCGTTGTGGCTCTCAACGCGCTCGGCGAAGTCCTGCAAATTCAGCACCGTTACCGCGAGGCCATCGCTCCCATGCGCGAAGCTCTCGATGTTTCCGACGCTCTTCCCCCGGTGTATGCCGAGTTTCGCTACGCCGCGGGGAACAACCTCGCGTGGATTCTCTACAACGCCGGCGAACTCGCCGAGGCCAAACGCATTGGCGAGAAGTCCCTCGCCGACAGGCGGGCCGCGCTCCCGCCGGAACATCTGGACATCGCCTCTTCCTGCTATGTTGTCGGCAGCGTGCTGCTCGCGCAGGGCGACCACCCCGCGGCGGCGGAGTTGCTGCGGGAAAGCGTGCGGTTGCGCGAGGCGAAGTTGCCGGAGACGGATGAGCGGGTGCGAGAGGCGCTGGTGGCTCTGGAGCGGTGCGGGAAGTGAGGGGAAGAAGGCATGAGGCAGGAGGCATCGAGGCATCACGCAAAATCAGGGGAAGGGGTCGCGAGGGGAGAAGGTGAGATCGGTGCGGATTGAGGATGCGCCGACGAGGTCGAGGAGGGAGGAGACGGGGGAGAGGGGGCGGGAGGGCAGCAGACGATTCCGATTTGGATTCGGAGCAGGATTCGGACGGGAGGGGGTGACGGAAAGTACAGGATTTGCGAGTTTCAAATTTGAGATTTGAGAAGGTGGCGCGGGGGGTTGGGGCGATGGGTGAGCATTGGGGGAGACACCCCCTCCGGCCTTGCTTCGCTCGGACACCTCCACAGTTGGAGCGGGGGAGGCGGGGCGGATGGGGGGTGCGCCGATGGAGCGGAGGATGGTGAGGCGGAGAATGGTGGTGGCGGCGCGGCGGGCGGTTTCGGTGCGGCGGGCCAGGAGGATGGCGGCACGCTCGGGGTCGACTTCGCGAGCGGGAGGGCTGGCCTCGGGTTGGGTGTTGCGGGCGGAGGGCTTGTCGGCGCAGAAGGCCTTGCAGCATTCGGTGAGCGTGTTCAGGGCGGCGGAAAGGGAGTGGGTGGCGACGAACTGGGTGCGCCAGGCGATGAGATCGGCGGCGGCGGCGAGGCGTTCGCGGATGGCGGGGCGGGTCATCCAGAGGGAGAGGGCTTCGGGGGTGGTTTTGTGGGTAGCGGCGAGGTCGAGGAAGGAGATGTCCGGCCGCGCGAGGGCGTGGAGGAGGGCGTCCACGGCGTCGGGAGAGGGGGAGAAGATTGGAGACGGCACGCTGATCATGTACGGTGAATATACGGTTGATTTGGGAATTGTCAATCGGTTTTTGATAGGACCGTGCAGATAGCGTACAAACTGCTGGCAGGCAGAGAGTTACGAGGAGCTAGTTCTTGGGGCGCGGGTATCCGCGGGATTCGCTCGCGGACTCGCTTATCCCGGGCGTGTTGGGGCGTTAGGCCTTTTCGACGATGAAGTCGCAGCGGGTGGCGAGTTCTTCGCCGGGGTGGAGGACGACGGTGCCGGTGGTGCGGGTGCCGGTTTGGGATTCGAGATTGAAGGCGTCGTTCACCTGGCTTTGGGGCTCGACGGCGATGAAGGCGAGGGGGGACGGATGCCGCGCATCTTCGGAGCGGGCGTGCGGCGCGTACAGGATCCAATGGCCGAGATTGGCGGAGGCGCGGATGCTGAGCTTCACGGTGCTGGAGGGCCAATGCAGCACGGTGGTGTTTCCGTTTGGCGATTCCAGCGCGCGGGGATCAGCGGCGAAGACGGCGTCGATGTGCTGGTTGGGGATTGGGGCGAGCGTGCGAAGGTGGCGAGAGAGATCATCGGGCGCGGCGGGGGCGATGGCGCAGCCATCTTTGAGCGGGTAGCGGGCGGCGACGGGCATGGAGAGGTGGAGGTCATCCGCATCATCCCAGAGGCGGCGCGAGAAATATGGATGATGGCCGAGGCCGGTGGGGAAAGGTGAGGCGTCGGTATTGCGGAGGGAGAGATCGATGCGGAGGGTGCCGCCGCAGGGGGAGGGAGTGAGGGTGTAGATGGCGCGGGAGGTGAAGGACCAGGGCCAGTTGATGTCTGAGAAGGAGCGGGAATCAAGGTCGAGGGTGATTGAGTTGGAGGATTGCGCGGAGACGGACCAGGGGCGCTTGCGGACATCGCCGTGCTGGGCCATGCCGTCGGCGGTGTTGGTGCGAATGGTGTGTTGCTGGTTGTTGAAGGAGAAGTGGCCGGCGCGGATGCGGTTGACCCAGGGGAGCATGAAGAAGGAGGAGAGGAGGGAGGAGTTGGTCTCGTCGGGGGCGGCGCGGCGCATGAGCGGAAAGAAGAACCCGCTGGGGCCTTTGAGGGAGAAGTCGGCAATTCCGGCGCCGAGGTGGGGGGCGATGGAGAGGCGGAGGAGGTCGGTGGAGAGGGAGAGCGCGGGCATGGGGGAGAGTATGACGAGCGGGGCAATGCGGCCCCGACCGACGCACGCAGCTCGGAAACGATCGCTTCTTAGCTCGTTCGACTAAGAAACGATCGCTTCCTAGCATCACTTGTCCAGAACAGGAGCACTTGACCGTGAAACGAACTACCGGACAGTATCGGGTATCCAGCACGGAGGGGGAATCGGTGCGTGCGTTTGTGCCGTTTCCACTACCGCCGCGCGAGCCGGCGCTGCTGGTGACGGAGGAATCACGGGCACTGCATGGGGATGCGCTCGGGGCGATCTCGCAACTGGCGGTTGCGGCACGCATGGTGCCGAGCACGGGTTGGTTCCTCTACGGCTTCGTGCGGAAGGAAGCGGTGCTCTCCTCGCAGATCGAGGGGACACAGGCGACGATCCGAGATGTGGCGACATTCGAGGCGACCGCCGAGGCGCGCCTGCCGGAGGATGTGGAAGAGGTCTGCAACTATGTGGACGCGATCAAATACGCCAGAAAGGAACTTGCCAAGCCACGCGGGTTGCCGATCAGCACGCGGTTGCTCTGCGAGAGCCACCGGCGGCTGATGCGGGGCGTGCGCGGAGCGGACAAGGCGCCGGGAATGATTCGGACAACGCAGAACTGGATCGGAGGGACTCGCCCGGGGAATGCGAGATTTGTGCCGCCGCCACCGGAGGATGTGGGCGAAGCGATGACGCAACTGGAGCGATGGATCCACAGCGACGATGCGATTGAGCCGCTGATCAAGGCGGGGCTCGCGCATGTGCAGTTCGAGACGATCCATCCGTTTCTGGATGGAAACGGGCGTATCGGGCGGCTGCTCATCGCGCTGCTGCTGGAGCACTGGAAGCTGCTGCCCACGCCGCTGCTGTATCTGAGCCACGCCTTCAAGCGGCACCAGAGCGAGTACTACGCGCGGCTTTCGGCGGTTCGCACGGATGGTGACTGGGAGGGATGGGTGGCGTTCTATCTCCGGTGCGTGCGCGAGTCGGCGGACGATGGCGTGCAGGTGGCGGGCGCGTTGTTCGAGCTGCTCGGCAAGGATCGGCGGCGGCTCAGCGGCGACAAACGCTCAACGGTGGCGGCTTTGCAGCTGCTGGATGTGCTGCCGGAACACCCGGTTGTCACCGTGCCGCGGGTGTGCAAGCTGCTGAAGGTGAGCGCGCCAACGGCGCGAAAGGCCGTGGAACTTGCGGCCGCGGCTGGCATTCTGCGCGAGACGAGCGGCAAGCAGCGGGATCGGGTGTTCGCGTATCACGAGTATCTGAGGGTGCTGACGGGAGATGCGGTTTGAGGTGAGCGCGGCTGCTCACGCCTTCGCCGCTTCCTTCGCCCATGTGTCCTTCAGCGTGACCGTGCGATTCCAGACTTGGCGCGTGCCGGTGGAGTCCGGGTCGAGGGTGAAGTAGCCGAGGCGTTCGAACTGGACGCGTGGGGTGCGGTACTGGCCGGGGGTGAAGCCGCCCTCGGTGTCGGATGTGTACTTGAGCGCATCGAGCGCGGGTTCGAGGTGGGCTTCGAGGACTTCGAGGGAGTTTGCGTTGAAGTCGTCCATGTAGTTGCCGATCGTCTCACCGGGCACGGGCAAGGATGCCCGTGCTACGGCGGACTTACCGGGTTCTTCGGTTTTGAAGAGGCGATCGAAGAGGCGGACTTCTGCTTTCACCGAGTGCGTTGCGCTGACCCAGTGCATGGTGCCCTTGACCTTGCGGGGCGGTTCGCCATTTGGGCCTGGCGGGCAATCTCCGCCGCGGGTGGCGGGGTCGTAGGTGCAGCGGACGGCGGTGATGTTGCCGGATGCGTCCTTGTCCACGCCGATGCACTTGAGGAAGTAGGCCCAGCGGAAGCGGACTTCCTGGCCGGGCGTGAGGCGGAAGAACTTCTTGGCGGGAACTTCCATGAAGTCCTCGCGCTCGATGTACAGCTCGCGCGTGAAGGGGACCTTGCGGCTGCCCGCGGTTGGGTCTTCAGGATTGTTTACGCAGTCGAGGAGTTCGACCTTTCCTTCCGGGTAGTTCTCGATGATGACTTTGATGGGGCGCAGCACGGCCATGTAGCGCGGGGCGACCTTGTTGAGGTGGGCGCGGACGGCGTTTTCGAGGCGGCCTATGTCGATGAGGGACTCGGTTTTGGTGGCGCCGAGTTCTTCGCAGAAGTCGCGGATGGCGGCGGGGGTGTAGCCGCGGCGGCGGATGCCCGCGATGGTGGGCATGCGCGGATCATCCCAGCCGGTGACGACCTTGTCCTGCACCATCTTGAGGAGGTTGCGCTTGGAGAGAATGGTGTAGGTG
>JBKJOD010000325.1:0-3481 GCA_046593245.1 Phycisphaerales bacterium | reverse complement strand
GCGTCGAACCCCCCTCGCGCCAGTCGGGGGCGCTGTGCAACCTCCGATATCCCCCGGCCAATTGGCCGAACGACGCCTATTTTGCTGTCGATTCCCTTCTCCCGGGGTAACTCTGGGCGGATCGTTGCGCAATCTTCGCCCTGATCTTCTGTCGGCTCCGCTGGTTTGCCTTGCTCGTTGAAAACGATCCGGTAGACTAAACGAAGACGTCTTCCTCCCAACCTCCAAACATTCAAGCCGCGCTGGGCACGTTTCAGCCCAAGGACTTGAGCGCACCTGCCACAACTCGGATCCCGCTCGTTCTCCCACAATCAACGGTTGATCGCCACCGACTGAAGGCCATCACCGCAACGACTCGAACCACGCACCAAGGAGTTTCATGACGATGGCCCTCAAAAAGATTTTGCTCTGTACCGCCGGAATGCTGGCCCTTGCGCAGTCCGCCCTCGCCGTTGGGGACGTTGTCATCAGCCAGGTCTATGGAGGCGCTGGCTGCGGAACCGCCGCCTGTTCCACATACGGCAACGACTACATCGAGTTATACAACCGCAGCGCGAGTGCCGTTACCATGACCGGCTGGTCCGTCCAGTATGCCTCTGCTACTGGCACCGGCGCATGGACTGTCACCGCCCTTCCCGCCACCGTCACGCTCATGCCCGGTCAGTACTACCTCATCGCCGAGGGTGCGGGTGCCGCTGGCACAGGCGTCAACACTATCCCCACCGCCGATGTCACCGGCACGATTCTAATGTCGGGTACCAACGGCAAAGTAGCGCTGGTGAACAGCGTCACGGCACTCTCCGGCGCGTGCCCGGTCAGCGCGACCATCATCGACAAAGTCGGATACGGCACCACTCCGAACTGCTCCGAAACCGCTGTGACTGGCGTCGCCCTTACGACAACATCCGCTGCGTTCCGCAAGAACGGCGGCTGCCAAGACACCGACAACAACACCGCGGACTTTATCGCTCAGGCACCCCTGCCCCGCAACTCTTCCACGATCTCCGCCTGCCCCACCAGCACGCCACCCTCGGGCGTTGGCAGCGTTACACCTGGTACCGCTTGCCCCGGCACGGCGTTGACCTTTGTCGTGACCACTACCTCTGGTGCCAGTCCCACCTCTGCGATCACCGCTGTGACTGCGGACATGCAGGCGATCGGCCTCTCTGCCGCAGAGGTCTTCACCCAATCGCCCACAAACACGTGGACCTTCACCACCTCGCTCAATAATGTGGGTGCCGGTACCTTCAACCTCCCCGTCTCCATCACTGATGCGCTCAACCGCGTCGGAAGCTCCTCCATCTCTATCATCGTCACGTCCTGCAATCCTCTCATCCTCTCCTCCGGTACCGGTGCGACTCCCTCAGGTATCTGCTCCGGCTCCACCACCACGCTCACCGCCGTCTTGCAGCCCGGCCAGAACCCTATGAGCGTCTCCTTCACCGTCACCGCAGACCTTACCGGCATCGGTGGCTCGGCCTCCGCTCCCCTGGCTCTCACCAGCCCCAACACCTATTCCGCTGTTGTCACAGTCGCCCCAGCCACCACCATCGGTGCACACGCCATCCTTCTCACCGCGACCGAGGATGCCGCTTCCGGCGGCCGTATTGCCACCCGCACCATCAACGTTGTCACCGCACCGTGCACGGCCTCGGCTTCCACCGTCGTCATCAGCCAGGTCTATGGCGGCGGCGGCAACTCCGGCGCAACGCTGAAAGACGACTTCGTCGAACTCTTCAACCGTTCCGGGAGCCCCGTTGATCTCACCGGCTGGTCTCTTCAGTACTCCCCCGTGGATGGCGCCTCTGGCGGCTTCGGTGGCGGCACCTTCAACAACAACCCCGTTCCGCTCTCCGGCACCATCCTCCCCGGCCGCTACTACCTCATCCAGCTCAGCCGCGGCGCGGGCGGCACGCAGGATCTGCCCACCCCAGACCTCATCCCCGCAACCGGGAATCTGATTCAAGTCGGCTCCACTGGTGGCATCTTCGCACTCGTTGAAGGCGTTGTTACGCCCTTGGGCACGAATGCCTGCGCCAATCCCGCCATTCGCGACCTCGTCGGCTACGGCACATTCGGTACGCCCTCCGGCCCTGCCTTCTGCTACGAGGGTTCCGCCGATCTCGTCGGCGCGGTTCCCTCTCTCTCCAACACCACCGCCGCGCTCCGCAATCAGAATGGCTGCCAAGACAACGATCGCAACCGCATCGACTTCACCATTGCCGAACCCGCCCCCCGCAACAGCGCAACCCCGGCGAACAACTGCGTGCCCGTCACCCCCACCGGCAGCTGCTGCGCCCCCGCTGGCACGTGCGGCACTTCCACGCAAGCCGCCTGCACCAGCCCCAGCGTTTGGACCCTCAACGGTGTCTGCACTCCTAACACCTGCCCCCAGCCCGCCACCGGCGTCTGCTGCCGCGGTGCAACTTGCACCACTACTCTCACCAGCCAGGCCGCCTGCACCGGCGGCATCGTCGGCAGCCCCACCGCTGGCGCTCTCTACGTCGCCTCCGGCACCGTCTGCAACGCTGGCGCCGTCTCCAACACGCCTTGCTGCTACGCCAACTACAACAAGGTCAACGGCATCAGCGTCCAGGACATCTTTGATTTCCTCGCCGACTGGTTCGCCGGCTTCCCCTACGCCAACGTCGGCGGTAGCGGCTCCGGCGGCACCCTTACCGTCCAGAACATCTTCGACTTCCTCAGCAACTGGTTCGCTGGCGGCTGCTAAGCCGACCGCGATCCAAAAACAGAGTTCTCCAAAGCCCCCGCACCTCGCGGGGGCTTTTCATTTCTGGAACTTCACGAGATACGCTTCGCTCCCGCCCCGATCCCACTCTCCGGAGATGCTCCCATGCCCCCCGTTGATGCCGTTCTCGATAGGCTCAAGCGCGAAGAGAAGCAGTCCATCGCGCGTCTGTTCGACTGGCTCCGCATTCCCAGCATCTCGACTGATCCCGCCTACAAGCAGCGGACCCGCGAGGCCGCCGAATGGGCCGCCGCGCATCTGCGAGAGTCCGGCTTCACCGTTGAACTCCGCGACATCGGCGTTCCCGCGGGCAGCGGGCACCCCATCGTCTGGGCCACCTGCAATCAGGCCGCCACCGGCCCGCACATCCTTTTCTATGGCCACTACGACGTCCAGCCCGCCGACCCGCTCGAGCTCTGGCACTCAGGCCCGTTCGATCCAGTCATCAAACCCAAAGACGACGAGGGTGGTGGGGGGGTCGGCGAGCGCATCGTCGCACGCGGCTCCTGCGATGACAAAGGCCAGGTCATGATGTTCCTCGAAGCCGTCCGCGCCTGGAAACTTGCTGGCAACGCCATCGGCGGCGGCGTCCGCTTCAGCATCCTTCTTGAAGGCGAGGAGGAATCTGGCTCTGTCAACCTCGAGCGCTATCTCAAAGAGCACGCCGCAGAACTCAAGGCCTGCGACGCCTGTCTCATCTCCGACACCGGCATGCTCAGCCGCGAGCAGCCC
>JBKJOD010000271.1:0-8087 GCA_046593245.1 Phycisphaerales bacterium | reverse complement strand
GTCCTTATCTCTTCGCCACGCCGGAACTCGGGCCAGAACGGCCCTTCCGATCACACGCCTGATGGCCAGCGCCCGAAAGCGCCCACCCAGCCCCGAACATCTTCTACCGGGCTAAATGCTGCCGCACACAATCGCCGCGGCCAGCGATCGAGTCCAGAATCGAACATTCGATTCCACTCCCGGTACGAACCTTGCCCGGGGCGCGGTTCCGCACCTCAGACCGAACGCGCACGCTCGGCCAAAGCTGGCCCGAAAACCCGATAACCCTCACTTTTTCAGGTTTTTCAACCGCTCTCGAATCACCTCATATCTGGCGTTGACCCACGTGGGCATTCCCTCAAGTCCGAGCTCTGCGTTGGCCACTCGCAAGTCCGTCGGACACAGCAGCACCTCAACGCGAGCCACGCCCACATCCGCCACGAGTACGAACAGCTCTTCCGCGGCTTGGTCTCCCATCGCCAGACACCCAACTGATGCCGCGCCGCCGTGGATCATGATGTCTCCACCCAGGCGCGTGCGCCCATCCTCCGCCGCCCGCGCTCGATCCTCATCGCTCGGATATCCGATGCGCAGCGCAACGTGATACATCGAGTTCGGGTTCAGCGACTCCACTCCATACACACCCTCGGGCACCTGCATGTCCCCCTCGCGCAGCTTGGGTCCCGCGTGGCCGCTCGCGGCGAGGATCGGATAGTCCAGCACGCGGCGTTCCACACCATCCGCGCGCGTGGCATACACCTCCATCCGGCGTTCCCGCTTGAAGGCAACCACCGTCACCCGCTGCGGCGGGTACTCCACACCCGCGCGCTCAAACCCCTCCCGCATCCGTGCCCGCGCCGCCGAGCCAAGCTCATCGACACGTCTGGCGACATCTACTTGAGGACGAAGCAACTTGCGCACCCGCGCACGAATGCCAGGCGACAGCGCCGCCGCCACTGCGAGCAAGGCCACAGCGATCAGCCCGAATATCTTCCTCGAAGGCACCTTGGTGCGCGCGCACGCCATGCCGCCTGCATCGGCGATTGCCCGCGCCGTTCACAACTCACGAGGCAACTTTCAGCAACCGGCAAACCACGCACCCAGGAAGTCAAAGATGTCCTGCACTTCCAGCGACCCGCTGCCGTTGGCATCCGCCTTGAGCAGCCCGGCGAACCAGTCATTCAAGAAGCCGAAGATGTCCTGCACTTGCAGCGTGCCGTCGTCGTTGTGATCGCCCACGCAATACGGGAGCGTCGCCACAAACGCGAACTGCTTGGAGGTCGCCAGAATCGTACCGTTGCCCGCGATCACCGCGCCATTGGCGGAAACGCTCGTGCCGCGGTCCAGCCGCAGACCCGCCGGCACCGATGCACCCAGCTTGTCCGCCAGCCGCACCAATCCCCAGCGCGGCGTCCACACAAACGCTTCCATGATCCCGCCAGCCGAGACCGTTCCCGAAGTGCGGCTCTCACCAACCACCACCAACCCGTTGCCGCTCACGCCGAACGCTTCCGACGCCTGCGAACCGGTGGAAGGCAGCCCGCCAAGCGCCCGCGTCACGCCAGCGCGCCAGCGAAAGGCCACGCCCTGCGAGATCGTAAACCCAAACGAACTATCCGTAAACGTCGGGCTGGTGATCGCTCCAACCACGATCGAGCCATCCGCGTTCACCGCCAGTGCCTCGCCAAAGCCATCGGCCGCGCCTGCGATCTGCGGGATCGCGCTCGTGGTTCCGCCAAAGAATCGGAACGGTTTGGCACCTGAATCGCCCACCACCACCGTGCCGTCTTGATTCGTAGCCCGCGCGCTGGACGCGCCACCGCCCGCCAGCACCGGGATCAACGTCATGACGCCGCCGGTGCGGTAGTAACTCTGACCAACCGCCGAACCGGAAGTCGTCGTGCTGCCGACCACCGTCGATCCGTTCGCGGAGATTCCGTACGCAAAGCTCGTCCCCGTTCCGCTGAAGACACCGATTCCGACAATCCCACCACCCTGCGTCCACGAATACCCACGCTGAATATTGGTCGCACCAATCAGTTGCCGGCTGAATCCGACGACCGTGCTCCCATCACCCGACACGCTCCCCGCGTGCGTGCTGAAGGTCGCAGCGTTCAGCGAGCCCATGCTCACCAGCGCCAGCGTGGTGCGATCAAACCGATATCCATCTTCGAGCGCAACGCCGGGTGTGGCCGCCGAGTCCGACTCGCCCACGACATACCGGCCGTCCGCGGAGATCGCGTTGGCGTTATTTCCTTGAGTACCGCCCGCAAGCTGCGGGATCTGCGTGAACGAAACCTGTCCATGCGACAGGCCCGCCAGCGAAACCACACCGGCCACAGTCGCCAACGCCGCAACGAATCGAGTTCTCATAGCTCGCCTCCAGCCCGCGCCCCTGCTCTCTCACGACGCAACACAATACAGCGCACCCCCTGCCCCCTCCAAGGAAAATCGCACCACATTCTCCAAGTTCACACCCGCTGCACATTTTCACGCTTCAGGGCTTACCCAGAACCCAGGCGTTTCAGCAAGGTCTCTCGTACCACCTTCGCATCCGCCGCCCCGCCCCCGCTGGCCACCAGCTTCATCGCCTCTCCCACCAGCCGCCCAACCGCCTGCAGCTTCCCACCCCGAACATCCTCCGCAACTTTCGGGTTGGCCGCGATCACCTGATCGCACCACGCCTCCAGCGCGCCTGCATCCTGCACAATTACCATGCCCCGCCGGAGTGCCACATCCTCCGCGTTCGCGCCCTGTTCCCCTCCACCCTCACACAGCAAACCAAAGAGTTCATCCGCCGCGTTGGAGCCAATCTTTCCTTCATCACGCAAACGCACGATCCCCGCAACCTGCTTCGCCGTGATCCCCAGATCGCTCACCAATACCGCACGCTCCGACGTGCTCCGCTCGTTGGCCCGTTTCGCGCCCGACTGCAACACAAAGTTCGCCGCCAGCCGCCCCGCTTTCTCACGCCCCACGCCCGCCGCGCTCGCGCCCTCCAACGCTTCTTCATAAAAGAAACAGACATCCCGCTCATCGGTGATCGCCGCGGCCTCCTTCGCGCTCAATCCAAACTCCCGCATGTACCGGCGCGTCCGATCCAGCGGCAACTCCGGCAGCGCACTCCGCACCCGCTCGCGCCACGCCTCACCCACCGCCACCGGCAGCAGATCCGGATCGGGGAAATAGCGATAGTCGTGCGCCTCTTCCTTCTCACGCTGCAGAAACGTCTCGTTCTTGGTGTCGTCCCAGCCGCGCGTCGTCTTCGCGCCTGGCTTCAGCTCGATGCCATCCGCCGCCCACCGGCGCGGCTGCTCGCGCCGCTCATGCTCGATCGCCCCCTTCACCGCCTTGAACGAGTTGAGATTCTTGATCTCCACGATCGGCGTCTTCACAGTGCGTCCATCGCTCAGCGTCAACACGCAGTTGATGTTCGGCTCAAACCGCATGTGCCCGCGCTGCAGGATGCCCTCGCTCGCGCCCAGAAACCGGCACACATTCCGCAGCACGCGGCAGAACACCACCACCTCATCCGAATCCGTGAAATCCGGCTGCGTCACTATCTCCAGCAGCGGCGTCCCCGCCCGGTTGTAATCCGCAATACTCCCCTCGATCGCGATTCCGCCTGGTGCCTCGTGCAGAAGCTTCCCCGCATCCTCCTCCAGATGCGCCCGGATGATTCCGATCTTCTTGCCCGCGGCCGCGCCGCCCTCGGCCATCGCTTCGTAGTCAATCTTTCCGTCCTTCGCGATCGGCGGCAGCTCCACGCTCCCATCAAAGCACAGCGGCAACTGATACTGGCTGATCTGATAGTTCTTCGGCAAATCCGGATAGAAGTAGCTCTTCCGATCCCATTTGCTCACCTCCGCGATCTGGCACCCGAGCGCCAGCCCCACCATGATGCTCTTCTCCACCGCTTCCCGGTTCATCACCGGCAACGCGCCCGGCAGCCCGAGCACCACCGGATCAATGAGCGTGTTCGGCGCGGCCTCGAAGTGCTCCGGATGCGCCCCGTTCGCGGCGCGGCTGAACATCTTCGTCCGCGTCGAGAGCTCGACATGGACTTCCAGACCCACAATCAGATCAACGCGCACTATCTCGGCCATGGCCGATCCTAATCACTCCGGACATCCAACATTCGGCGGATACCTTCAACGACTCGATCCACATCCAGCCATTCCATTCCGCAAGGGGAATCGGGCGCCATCACTTCAACCCGCGCCCCCACCGGCCCCCACACCCGCGCGTCCGTCGGCCCAAACACCGCCACCGTTCGCACCCCAAGCTGTGCCGCCAGATGCGTCGGCCCCGTATCGCAGCCAACATACAGCCGCGCCGCCCGGATCGCCTCCGCTAACTCTTTGGCTCCACCCGCTGCGCCAACATACTTCCCATCCGCACGCTCGAAGAGCACGCGCTCACCCATTGGCAACCGCTCCAGCTCCACGGTTCCCGCGAGCAGTTGCACTCGCGTCGATCCACTCAGTCGCCGCGCCAGCTCCACCCACCGATCCATCGGCCACCGCTTGCTCTCTCCACCCGCACCCACAAACAGCACCACCGGCCCGCCGACGTTTCCATTCAGTGCAACCGCTCCGAACTCTGGTACTCGCGCCCGCTCCCACACCATCCGTCGAGATGCTGACCCCGGCGCGCCCACGCACATCACCCGCGCCCCCGGAAACATCTCCCGCGCCGCACTCATCCACACTTGTCCCGCCTCGCTCTCCTCATCGGCCACAAACGTCATCACCACATCCACTCCTCGCTCAACATCCTTCTCCTCCACCCGCCCGGCCCACATCCCCGTAAACCGCGCTCGCTCCAGCGACATTCCCACGACGCGTCCCGCGCCCGCACCCACCGTCTTACCGACCTCGCGCTCGCACAGGACGATATGACTCGCCGCCCCCACCACCGTCACCCGCGCTCCCTGCCGCGCCATCGCCCGCACCAGCGGCCAGATCATCACATGATCCCCCAGCGCGCCGGAGTGAAACACCCACACATTCCCGCTGAGCGCATCGCTCACGTCGTTCACTCCGCCCCCTTCCGGCGCACCCGCGTCGTCTTCGCCGGCACTCCATACGCCAGCATCGCCACCGCACGCCGCTGCATCGCCGCCACCCGCGTCGCCGTCGTCTTCAACTCCTTCGCCACCTCCTCCACCGTCCGCGGCGGGCCGTTCCATCCATACCGCATCACCAGCAATCGCCGCTCGCGCTCCGCAATCGCACCAAGTTTCTCGCGCACACCAAGCGTCGCATCCAGCCACTCCTGCCACGGATGCACCCGCCGCGCCCAGTCCGGCAGCGCGAGCTGATCCAGATCCACCCGCGCCATCGCGCGCCCCGGCGCGCCAAGCTCCTCGCGCCCAAGCCGCAACCACCGCGACAGGGTGCGCCCCATCGCCACCCCTACCGGCGCCGCCAATCGCCCCCCCTTGAACGGATCAAACCGATCCGCCGAATCTATCACCGCCTCAAGCCCAATCTCACACAGCTCGCGCAACGCGCTCCCGGGAATCGCCGCGACGCTCCGCCCGGTCTGGTTTTCAATCGCCCGCACCACCAGCGGCACCTGCGACCGCACCATCTCCGCCCGCAGCCGGGATGCCCACAACAACCACGTCTCGATCGCATCAACACCCGCATCCCGCTTCCCGCTCGCCCGCACCCGCGCCCCATGTCGCGCGAGCACGCTCACGCCGCGCTCCGCCCGCCACACCAGATACCAGCACGCCATCGCCCGCGCCTGCTCGTGCGCCGCCGGCTCCGGTTCCATCTCTGCCGCCATCCGCAGCAGTTCGCCCACGGTCGTCGCGCCGCGCCGCCCGATTCCTTCGCTCGCCGCCGCGTGCCCCAGCAACACATCCGCCGCGTCCGCACGCTCGAACATCGCCGCGCCGCCGGCAGGCACGCGCAGGTCCAGCTCGCGCAGCCGGTCCACCCGCCGCTCCCCCACCACCCGATACACCGTCGCGCGGCTTTTCCGCACCCGCCCCGCCATGCCGCTCATGTTCCCGCCGCGCTTGGATGTCCGCTCCACCAATCCCTTCTGCTCGGAATCCAGCACACCCGGTGCGCCGAAGATGGGTCGATCCGCGCTGGCATCGTGCGCCACCAGCAACTTCCGCACACCCTCGACACTCCGCCCATCCCGCGCCGCGATCCGCTGCGCACACTTGAAAAGCGACCAGCCCAGCCGCGCCCGATACCGCGCCGCCCGGCGCAGCACCCGCTCGCGCGTCTCTCGATCCCGCCGCGCAAACGCGCCTGCCTCTTCCACGCGCTTCCCATGCACGCGCTCGAACCCCCGCACCTGCCGCTCCCCA
The DNA here is from genome assembly GCA_046593245.1 of Phycisphaerales bacterium. Lineage (GTDB taxonomy): Bacteria > Planctomycetota > Phycisphaerae > Phycisphaerales > UBA1924 > UBA4658. Next base: position 1,774 of record JBKJOD010000271.1, on the reverse strand, counting down.
TACACCACGCGCTCCCGCCCGCGCCCCAGCATCACCCGCCGCGACACCAGCCCCAGCCGCCGATACCGCTCCAGCGTCTTGCGGCTCACCTTCCACCGCGCACACACATCCTCAACACTCAACCACAAGTTGGCACGGGTGGCACTGGCGGCTCGCCCGCCAGTGTTCCCCGCCTTGCCCTTCGCCTTGCCCTCATCATCCAAATCCGCTTGAGTGAGTTTCGCCGCCGCGCTCAACCGATCAATCAACGCCGGCAGATCCCCCAGCAGCGCCTCGCGCACCACCGCATCCCCGCCCGTCTCCGTCCTTAGCCCCGTGATGCGAAACACCACCCACTCTTCCGGATACGCCGCGGGTGCATCCGCCGCCTGCTCCTCGAGCAGTTGCAGCGCGAGTTCCTCCGCACGCCCAAGTTGCCGCCGCGCCGCATCCTCGGATTGAAACCGCACCTGCCGCGCCAGCTCCTGAAGCACGCGCGTGCGAAGTGTGGGAAGTCGGGGCATACGGGATCAACATAGCACAGAGCACATCGCCACATCGCACATCAACGCCTCGTCGCATTCCCTCCGAATGTGACCTGTAGCCATGTGCTATGTGGCCTTCGCCCACTCCACCCCTCCCCGCCCGCACAACCCCATCTCCCCCGCCCAGGACACAAACTTCTCCACCGCCTCGCGCTCCGGGTCGCCCACGGGATATTTCAACAGCGTCCCCACATACTCCGCCGCCAGCTCCCGCGGCCATCCCCGCTCCGCCGCGCGCTCCGCCACCACCCAATCCATCCGCGTCGCATTGTGCAGCCGCGTCCGCTCCAGCATCTTCGCCACCGTCCGCACCTTGATCGAATCCTCCTCCCCCGCACGGCACATCCACACCGCATAGACAGACGGCAACCCCGTGAGCTCCTTCCACGCCGCGCCCAGATCCATCTGATGTGGATACTCGTTTTCGGCCGGCGCATTGGTCACCACTTTGTCGCCGATCAACAGAACGGCTTCTTCTCCTCCCTCGCCGAGATGCCTTGATCCCTTGATCCCTTGATCCTTTCCCACTTCCACTTCGACTCGCCTCCCAAACTTCTTCCACATCAGCACCTGCAACAACACCACCGATGTGTGGCTCTCTGCATCCACTACCACTCGCGTGATCCGCTCGATCGGCACCCGCGAAAACACCCGCACCGTCAGCGTCCGCCCCTCGCACCCGATCATCCCGACCGGCAACAACACGCTGCGTACCACGGGCATCCTGCCCGTGTCTTCTTGCTTCTCTTCCCCCCGTGCCGCATCAATCACACTCGCCAGCGCAACATCCACTTCCCCGCGCGCGAGCATCCCGATCAACCCGCTCGGCGCACTGGTCACGAGCTCACACCCGCGCCACATCGCCAGCCCCTCAATCAGCGGCAGGGTGTTCAGATACTTCACGCAACCGATACGAACGGTGTCCATTATCTATTCTATTCGTGGCCGCTCAGAGCGAGATGTTCACTTTCCCTACACTCGTTTTGCTTGCCAAACTGCCTGCCACAACTCACCCCCGTCATCTGCGGCCCCACCGCCGGTGGCAAGTCCGATCTCGCCGTCTCTCTCGCCCTCACCCTCCGCGACCAGCACAACATCCCCGCAGAGATCGTCACCGCCGACGCCTTCCAGATCTACACCGGCCTGGACATCGGCACCGCCAAACCCACCCTCGCGCAGCGCCGCGGCGTCCCCCACCACCTCATCGACATCGTCCCGCCTCCCCCACTGCCCACTCCCCACTCCCCTCT
>JBKJOD010000179.1:0-9941 GCA_046593245.1 Phycisphaerales bacterium | reverse complement strand
CGCGACATCCTCGCCGAGATTGTGCAGGACCGGTTGGAAAACTCCAACCTCTCCACGGTCTTCCCCGGGTACACGCCGACGTTCCGCAACATCTGTGTCGCGGGTTGACGTGGCATGGCTTACGAGCCCATGTTCGGGCCGCCGCGGCCCGATGCCCCTGGTGCGGGCACACGGATAGCCGGGCGGCTTACGCCAGTGGGCTCTGAGTTCACCCGGGCTTATCGCATGGCTTGCTCGCTCTTGACTGCCCGTGTCTTGATTTCCGCAAGCTCCGCCACCGGACGGCGCATGATTCGCCGCCGCGACGGCCAGCTCAGCGCCACGGTCGCCAGATACAAGACTCCTACCGCCGCGATCAGCAGCCAGAAATCCCGCACCGCAAGCGCGACCATGAGTCCCACACAGACCAGCAGCGGTACCACCGCGTGGCGCCCCACCCGCATCTTCTTGAACGAGAACATCGGAACGCGGCTGACCATCCAGAGCGAGATCAGGATGGTGTAACAAATCACCACGGTCGCCGCGATCGGCCCTGCGCCGGTCGCCGGCGCGTCGATCAATCGTCCACTTGGCCCTGTGCCCATTTCCATCTCGAACCACCCGCGCACGCGCGGCCCGAGCACCTTTGAATACGAGAGCATCACCGGCACCATCACCGCCCCCGCCGCGGCCGGCGTCGCCATTCCCGTAAAGAACTTGGATTTCAGCAGCGTCTGCCGGTATTCCTCGCCCGGCGGCAGTGGGGGGGCAGGGCGCGCCGCGGCGGTAAATCGAGCCAGCCGCATCGCGCTGCACAGCACAAACGCCGTCACCGCCAGCAGCCCCCAGATCTCCTGTTCCTTGAGCATCCACTGGTGCAGCAGCATCGCGGGAGCGACACCGAAGCTCAGAAAGTCCGAGAGTGAATCCAGCACCTCGCCAAACGGGCTGGTGACTTTCAGCAGCCGCGCCGCGCGCCCGTCCATCGCATCAAACACCGCGCTCAGCAGCACCGCGAGCATCGCGCGATCCCAGTCCTGCTTGAGCGTGTACGAGATCGAGGCCAGGCCGCAGCACATCGCGATCGTCGTGAACAGATTCGGCACGATGATGCGCAGCGGAACGGTGTTCTTTTTGGATGGATAGTTGATGAACATTTACGCTCCCCCCTCCCCCGCCCCGGCGCGGGAGGTGCCAAGCGAAGCGACGGCGGAGGGGGCGTGGACATTCAGCGTCGCCGCCGCCCTCATCACCGCAAACACCGTCTCCCCCGCCACGCTCGCATCCCCAACCTTCACCATCGGCACCACGCCCGGCGGCAGATACACATCCACCCGCGACCCGAAGCGAATGATCCCGTACCGCTCGCCGGTCTTCAGTGTCGCCCCTTCCTTCACGCGGCACACAATCCGACGCGCAATCAACCCGGCGATCTGCACGCACACCAGCCGCGAGCCGTCAGCACGCCGCAGCACGATCGAGCTCCGCTCGTTGTGCTCGCTCGCCTTGTCGAACGATGCATTGAAGAACTTGCCCGGCCGATACGCAATCTTCTCGACCACGCCCGCGATCGGCGCGCGATTCACATGCACGTTGAAGACATTCATGAACACACTGACGCGTGTGAGCCCGAGCCGCCCCTCTCCGAGATTCAGTTCCTCAGGAGGCAGCGCGGCACCGACAAAGCAGATCACACCATCCGCCGGGCTGATGAGCAGCGGAGAGCCGCTGCGGGAAACGGGAATCCGACGGCGCGGATCGCGGAAAAACCAGACGCACCAGATGGTGAGCGCGAGTGTGATGAATCCCACCAGCGAGCCGACGACTGCCCCACCAACCCACCCACGCCCAAGCCACGCTCCCAATGCGGTCATGGCCGCACTCACGAGTATGAACCCGATGATGATCGGCCACCCCTCCGGCGCGATCGCTGGCGCAGGAAGGTCATCTGCAAACTCTGATGCTCCGACGGTGTTCGTACTCGGTTCGCTCGCCATGTAAGGAAGAGTTTAGCGATGGAACGTCAGGTTGTGGTGAAACCCCGGCTCTGACCTTGGGGCGGCCCGTTCCCTGCCATTTCCCGGCGGATCGCGTAAACTTGAGCCATGCCAGTCACCATCACCCCCCCAGCTCCATTTCCCACTGGCCCCGAGGCCGCGCGATGTTGTCCCAAGCTCGGGGAAGTCATCGGTTACCTCGACTCCCTCACCGGCCGGGGCGACCTGCACACACAAGAGCATCTGCTGCGCAAACTCTCCATCACCCGTGCGGACATTGAAGAACTCTGCGTCTTCGGCCAGCGTTCCTACCGCCGCAACACCATCGCCCGCGGCCCGCACTATGAGCTCCTCGCGCTCTGCTGGCGCTCCGGCCACTGCACCCCGATCCACGACCACAAGGGCGTGAGCTGCGCCTTCAAGGTCATCCACGGCACCGGCACCGAGATTCGTTTTCACCTCTCCCCCAGCGGCTGCGTCTGCCCCGTCAGCACCGTCCAGATGCCCCCCGGATACATCTGCTCCGCCGATGATGACGACATCCATCAGGTCGCCAACATGCAGGCCCCCGGCACGGACCTGATCACGCTGCATATCTATTCGCCGCCCATACAGCGCATGAATACCTTCCGCTACTCGCAGCCGATGGAAATGCTGGGGGTGTACGGCGCGGATGATGAACTCGTGAGCATCTGACGTGGCGTGGGCTTTCGAGCCCAGGTTCGGCCCGCGGCGGCTCCAAGGCCTTCATTGCGTGCAGAACACCGGTGGCTTAACGCCCTTCGGCTCTGCTCCGATTCATCACGTCGTCGCGTGCATCACCACCCAGAGCGATGCCACGCTGATGCCGATCCACAGCACCACCGCCATCACCATCGCCTTCCACCCCACGCTCATCACCGCCTTCGGTGACAGCCCGCAGCCAATCAGGAACAACGCGATGCTCATCAACTTCTCTTTCGCCAAGTGCGCTGAGAAGTCCGCCAGCAGCGACACCCAGTGGTTCAGCAGCGGCACAGTCTCCCCGGCCCGCAGCAGTTGCTTCTCATTTCCAAACAGCGTGCCGATACCCGCCGCTACCACAAACCAAAGCACGAACCAGGGAATCGGAATCTTGGCTTTGTTCCGTCGCACTGGCGTTCCGCCCGTGTTCTGATTGTGTGGCGTGGGCTGACCAGCCCCTGCTTCGGGCGCATCATCCGAACCGGACCGTCCATTCTCCAATCCATCATGGGCTGGCAAGCCCGAGCTCCCGGGCGAAGCCACTGGCAAGACGCCCGTACCGCGATCCCTGAACCACCACGCGCACACCATCGCCACCGGCGCAATCCACAATGTCCGCGTGAGCTTCACCGCCGTCGCGGTTTGCGAGGCCAGCCCCGGATTCGTCGCGTCCGGCCAGTGTTTGTCAAACTCTCCCGCCGTTGTCACGACGCTGGACACATCATGAATCGCCACCGCAGCCCACGTGCCGAACTGATGCGCTGACAGATGCGCGATCTCATGCCCGATGTACGGGAAGATATAGATCGCCACCGCGTTGAGCAGAAAGACCGCGCCCATTGCCACGGCGATATGTGCCTCCGCTGCGCCGATCACCGAAGCCGTCGCCGCGATCGCCGATCCGCCGCAGATCGCCGTGCCGCTGGAGAGAAGCGTCGTCAGCTTGGCATCAATCTTGAGCAGCTTGCCCAGCGCGATCCCCAGCGCGAACGTCCCCACGATCGTCCCCGCCGCAAACGCCAGCCCCATCATCCCGGCCTCGCCCACCTGCCGCAGGTCCATCCCCAGCCCAAGCATCACGACCGCCACCTGGATCATGTACTTGGCGATCTTGGTCGCCATCTTGGTGTGCGATGTCCACCCCAGCAGCGCGAGCACCACCCCAATCCCAAGCGCCCGTGGCGGCGAAATCCACGGCAGAACACACGCCGCGGCACATACACACATCACAATCAATCGCCAATCCACGCCAGATTGCGACGCAGTGGTGGGGGCGGTTGGTGTTGAGCTTTGGGACATTGGGGGTCAAGTGTACGAAGTATCCATCGCCCCCGTCGCGCCGTTCCGCTCCTCAACTCCTCAACTCCTCTTCTCCTCCGTCCCTCTACTTCTTCCCCTCCCACGCAAACCCTACCACGCTTTGATACCCCTCCGCCGATACCGCCCGCACGCCGAAGAAGTGGTCGTCTTTGCTCGTCGGCACCGTGATCTCGCTCACCAGCCCAACACTCGTGGTGTGCGTCCACGTCGCATCTGTGGTCTCGCGCCACACAAGTTCATAGCTCTTGGTCATCGGGTTGTGTTCTCCGCTCCAGCGCAGCGTCGTCTCATTCCCCAGCTTTTCCGTCACGATCCGCACATCCACCGGTGTCGGCGGCGCGAGCGCGATCCGCACCATCGTCGCCACGTTGAGTCTTGTCACACCAGCGAGATACTCAACATCCACGAAAGACGCGACATCGCCATACGGCTTGCCATCCTTCTCCGTCACGTTGGCGTGCTGCCGCGCGTACACCTCGGATGATGCCGTGAAACGCACGCCGGGAAACCCGGCCTCGTTGAAGGCCGAGTGGTCCCCGCCGCGCATGAAGCGGTCGGGACGCAAGACCATCCGTGGCGTCAATCCAACCTTGTAAATGCCACCCGTTTCCGCCACGAAGCGAGACAGTTGCCGGCTGGGCGAGTCACTCTCCGCGCTCACCGCGCGGATCGCCGCCAGCTTCGCCGCGCTCGGATTCCGCTGCACTCCCTCGCTGAATATCCGCACATCCGTCCTCCGCCCGCCCGTTTCCACCGCGGGATCACCCACGATATCGTTGTTCAGCACCGCGACGATCACTTCCCCCCGCGCCGCCGCTTGGTCCGCGTGATACTTCGCGCCAAGCAACCCCTGCTCCTCGCCCGCCGTTGCCAGAAACACGACGGTGCATGGCAGCTTCTCTTTCGCCAAGACGCGTGCCGCCTCCAGCACCGCCGCCGTCCCGCTCGCATCGTCGTTCGCGCCCGGCGCATCTCCGGTCGCGTCTATCTCGCCGCCGTTTCGAGAGTCGTAGTGCCCGACGATGTACACCCGCCGCGCCGCCGCCTTCTCATCCGAGCCGCGCAGCACCGCGACCACATTCACCAGATGCGCCCCGCCCTTCGGGATTCGCCGACCCTCGGGGACGTCGAACTCCTCAAACGAAACGATCATCCGCCCCTCGCTGCCCGCGGCGGATTTCTCGAACTCCCCCTTGATCCAGTTCCGCGCCGCCCCGATGCCGCGCGTGGATGAGGTCGTGTCGCTGAGAACATGCCGCGTGCCGAAGCCAGCGAGCGTTTCCACATCATGCTTGAGCCGCTCTGCGGATACGCTGCTCGCGATGTTCTGTGGGGTGCCAGTGCCCGGCCCCTCCGCGCAGAATCCGATTGTGCTACTGGCGACAACGACGATTGCTTGAAAGATCATTCCCACAGCATACAGGATTACCATCCCACATCCCACATCGCTACACCATGATCTCCGGCACCACCTTCCCAAACACATCCGTCAGCCGATAGTCCCGCCCCTGGTGCCGATACGTCATCTTCTGGTGGTCGATCCCCATCAGCCGCAGCATGGTCGCGTGCAGATCGTGGACCTCCATCGGCTTCTCAACGATGTTGTACGAATAGTCATCCGTCTTCCCGTGCGTGATCCCCGGCTTCACGCCGCCGCCCGCCATCCAGAGCGTGAAGCAGCGCGGGTGGTGGTCGCGCCCGTAGTTGTCGTTGGTCAGCGTGCCCTGCGAGTACACCGTCCGCCCGAACTCGCCCGCCCACAGCACCAGCGTCTCATCCAGCAAGCCCCGCTGCTTCAGATCCTTGATCAGCGCCGCCTGCGGCTGGTCCACCGCCTGCGACTGTAACCGAATCTCCTTCGGCAGGTTGTTGTGCGCATCCCAGCCACGCATGTACAGTTGCACGAACCGCACGCCGCGCTCGCTCAGCCGCCGCGCCAGCAGGCAGTTGGCCGCGAACGTCCCCGGCTTTTTCACTTCCGGCCCGTACATCGCGAGCGTCTCCTCGCTCTCGCCGCTGAAGTCCGTCAGCTCCGGCACCGACATCTGCATCCGATACGCCAGCTCGTACTGCGCGATGCGTGCCCGCACCTCCGGGTCCATGGCGCGGCTCATTTCCTGCTCGTTCAGATCGCCCACGAGATCGAGCATCCGCCGCCGATCATCCCGCGTCACCCCCGGCGGGTTCTGCAAATACAGCACCGGGTCGGCTCCCGCGCGCAAGCGGCACCCCTGATGCTCGCTCGGCAGAAAACCGCTCCCCCAGAATCTCGCAGAGAGCGCCTGCATGTTCCCGAACCCTTGCGAGATCAGCACGACAAACGCCGGCAGATTCTCGTTCGCCGTCCCCAGCCCATAGCTCATCCACGAGCCGAACGCCGGCCGCCCCGGCTGCTGGTTTCCGGTCTGAAAAAATGTAATCCCCGGCTCGTGATTGATCGCATCCGTGTGCATCGAATGGATGAAGCAGAGCTCCTTCGCCATCGCCCCCGTGTGCGGCATTAACTCGCTGACATGAATCCCATTCTGGTTGTTGTCGTACTTGGTGAACTTGAAGATCGAAGGCGCCACCGGAAACCGCGCCTGCCCGCTGGTCATTCCCGTGAACCGCTGCCCCTGCCGCACTGAGTCCGGCAGATCCTCATTGAACCGCTTCCCGAGTTCCGACTTGTAGTCGAACAAATCCAGTTGGCTCGGCGCGCCCTCCATGTGCATGTAGATGACACGTTTCGCCTTTGCAGGAAACGTCAACTGCACCGTGCTTCGACCCGTGCCACTCCCTTCCGGCTCTGCGGAAGGGAGTGCCGTCAACCCCAATCGCGAGTTCCCCATCCCACGGAGCAGCGACGCAAACGCCATCGACCCAATCCCCGCGCTCAGCGTCTTCCCGGCAACGCCAAAGAACCGCCGCCGCGTGAGATCAAGATATCGCTGCTCAATCGGGTCCATACGCACTCCACAATCTCAAGCTCGTCGCATCACAATCGTCCCCGAAACCCGAAACCCGAAACCCGAAACCCGAAACCCTACTCCTGCGTCGTCGCCCGATACAAGTTCATCACCGCCCCCGCGATCATCGTCCAACTCGCCAGTTCCGGCTTGTCCATCTTCTCCGACACCGGCATCTCGCCCACCGCCAGCAGTTTCGCCGCATCATCCGCGGCCGCCGCGTACCGGCCCCGCGCCGCCGCCAGCGCAGTCGTCAGCGATGCCAGTTGCTTCCCCGTCGGCATCTGCCCCGTGCATCGCCGAAACAGCATCGTCAGCCGCTCCGCATCGTTCCCCTCCTGCGAGAGCGTCCGCTGCGCCAGCATCCGAGACGCCTCCACAAACGCCGGATCGTTCCACAGCACCAGCGCCTGCAATGGCGTCACCGTCACCGGCCGCCGCACCACGCAATATTCGCGCGTCGGCACATCAAACGCCTGCATGTCCGGCGACGGCGCGGCCCGTTTCCAATATCCGTACAGCGTCCGCCGATACAACTCCTCGCCCTTGCCGCGCTCATACACCTTCGTGTTCGATCCCGGCAAAGCTCCCTCTCCCCACAACCCATCCGGTTGATACGTCTTCACGCTCGGCCCGCCGAACTTCTCCACCAGCAAGCCCGAGACATACAACGCCTGATCCCGCGTCTGCTCCGCGCTCAGCCGTCGTCGCGACATTCGTGCAAGTAGGCGATTCTCCGGATCGCGCTCCGCCAGATCGCTCCGCGGCGCGGACGACTGCCGATACGTCGCGCTCGTCACCATCATCCGCAGCATCCGCCGCATGTCCCACCCATGCTCGCGGAAATCCGCCGCCAGAAAGTCCAGCAGCTCCGGATGGCTCGGCCACTCCCCTTGATATCCAAAGTCCTCGCTGGTGCGCACCAGCCCCGCGCCAAACACCATCTCCCACATCCGGTTCATCGCAATCCGCGCCGCCAGCGGGTTCTCCGGCGAAACGATCCACTGCGCCAGCCCCAGCCGATTCGCCGGCGCATCCGCCGTGAGTTTCCCAAGCGCCGCGGGCACGCCGCGCTGCACCGGCCGCGTCTTGTCCGGCTGGTCATACTGCCCGCGGCTGAGCACAAACGTCTCCCGCGGCATCGCCAGCTCCTTCATCACCATCGTCTTTGCGACCTTCGCATGGACCTCATCCGAATCGCGCGTCAGTTGCTCCACGCGCTTCTCCCCCTCGCCATACTGCGGCGACCTACTCGCACGCCATGCCTGCTTGATCGCCCGATCGCTCGCTGGCGTACGGCAGCTTGCGGGCATCAGCGCCCCCGCCAGCGCGTGCGGCCATTGCCCATCCCCGATCTTCGGCCTGGCCTGGAAGTAATACCCCGCCACGCCGCCGCTGTTCACAATCTTCAGCACCACGACGTTCCGCCCCGGTTGCAGTTCCAGCGTCGCGGTGTCCTGGTCCGCTGCCACACCGCGATCAATCTGGTGCCGCGCCACTTCCTTGCCGTTCAGATACAACACAAACCCATCATCGCTCCCCAGCGATACCGGCAACGATCGCGCCACGGGCGTCACGATGACCCGCGCGAGATACGTGTTGTTCACACCGTCGCTCAAGGTCCCAACCGTTCCGTCCTTGATCGCCGCGTCATACCGCCAGAACTGATTCCCAGATCCGAAGTTCTTGGTGAAGTCAATGCTCGTCGCCGTCTCCGGCCCAAACTCCGCCTTGTACAAATCTGGTTGCCCGCCCGTGGGAAACGGCCCCGCCACCCAGAAGTTGCTCATCTCTGTTGGCAGTTTCGAGATATCCGCGATCGCTCCCAGCGTCAGTCGCACGCGCCCGAGCACATGCTGCGCATGAACCGACTCATAGCGCAGCCGTACCCGCACATCCGTATCCGCACCGCTCAGAATCGGCTCGTTCAGCAGCACCATCAGGTGCCGATCACCCCCGGTGCGATGCCCATCCACAGCCCACCCGCGATCCGCCCCCTTGCTGTTCACCAGCAGATTCGTGAAGCGATAGTCCCCATCCACCTGCGACATATCCGCCCACAGCCACTGCGCGTCGTGCTTGGTCGCCCTCTCCGGCTCGCCGCGCGGGAACGATTCCACCTCAATCCCCGTCAGCACCGCGTTCCCATTCCCGGCCCGCCCGACCCGCCCATTCGGCAGCGAAGCATCCGCGAGCGCTTCGAGCAACAGCAACCGCAGCCCACCGCTCGCATTCGAACCGTCCTTCACATGCAGAACGATCTCCTGCACCTCCGTCGGCGGGTTCGCCCCACTCGCCAGCACCGAGCGATCCTCTTTTACCGTGAGCTTTGCCGCGCTCTCCGCCTTCGCACTCAGCACTTCCGTCTCCGCCCACACCACACCCGTCTCCCGCGCCACGCCCTCCATGAACGCCCGATACCCGCTCTCCTCCTCCGGCGTCGCCTGCTCCAGCATCCTCCGCAAGTCCGCGATCTCGCGCCCCAGCGCGTCGAGTTTCTCCCGCTGCTCCGGCGTCGGCACTTCCATGAACGGCTCGTGCGCCCGGTTCGCATCCGGCGTCTGCGTGTACAGCCCCGGCTCTTCGATGGAGTTGAAGAACGCGTAGAACCCGTAGAACTCCTCGTGCGAGATCGGATCAAACTTGTGATCGTGACACCGCGCACACCCCATCGTCAATCCAAGAAACGTCGTCGCCGTCGTCGCCGCCCGATCCACCGCATACTCGACGAGATACTCCTCCGCGATCGCCCCACCCTCATCCGTGGTCACATGGTTCCGGTTGAATCCACTCGCGACCTTCTGCGCCATCGTCGCATCCGGCAGCAGATCCCCCGCCAGTTGCTCAACCACAAACTGGTCATACGGCATGTTGTCGCGATACGCATTCAGCACCCAGTCCCGCCACGCCCACATCTGCCGCCCATTGTCCGTGTGTATCCCGCACGTATCCGCGTACCGCGCCGCATCCATCC
>JBKJOD010000445.1:0-5519 GCA_046593245.1 Phycisphaerales bacterium | reverse complement strand
GTGGGATCGCATCAGCCCAGCGTGATCTGTGTGCCGATGCCCTCGTCGGTGTAGATCTCCAGCAGCAGGGAGTGCGGGATGCGCCCGTCGATGATGTGGGCCTTGGGAACGCCGGCGTTCAGGGCGATAAGGCAGGACTCGACCTTGGGGAGCATGCCCTCGCCGACGATGCCGCGTTTGACCAGATCGTCGATCTGCGAGTGCGTGAGCGCGGTGGCGTAGGAGTCGGGTGCATCGGGATTGGTGCGGATGCCGTGGGTGTCCGAGAGCACCACGAGCTTTTCCGCTTTCAGCGCGGCGGCGATATAGCCTGCGGCGGTGTCGGCGTTCACGTTCAACTTGCCGACGGAGTCTGCCTCCGAGCCGGGCTTGGGTGGGCCGGAGCGGCGTGCGAGCGCGACGGGGGCGATGACGGGCACGAAGCCGTCCTCGCAGAGCGCGGTGAGCAAGACGGTGTTTACCTCGGCGACGGTGCCCACGTAGCCGAGATCGACCGTCGCGCCGGTGACCGGATCGGTCAGCATCATGCGATCGGCCATGAGCACGCAGGACCCGAGGGAGTGCAGCCCGATGGCACGCGAGCCGGAGGCGTTCAGATTGTCCACGAGGAACTTGTTGCAGTCGTTCACGAGGACGTGCTCGGCGATCTCAAGGGTGGCGCGATCGGTGTAGCGGCGGCCCTGGATGAAGCGTGCTTTGATTCCGGCATCGGCCATGGCCTGAGTGATGGACTTGCCGCCGCCGTGGACAAGGACGGGGCGGATGCCGACACCGGCCATGAAGGCGACATCAGTAAGGAGGGCGCGCATGCGCTCATCGTCTTCCTGAATGGAGCCGCCGACTTTAACAACCACGATCTTGTCGCGGAAGCGCTGGATGTAGCGGTGGGCCTCGATGAGGGCGGCGGCTTTGATGATGGCGGAGTTCATGGGCGGAGAGTGTAGAAGCGGAGTTCGATCTCATTTGGAGGGCGGCATGGAACCGGCCGCGCGAACTCTGGAACCGTGCACGATGCGCAAAATGACGATCTCGGTCGGCTCAACAGCGTAAAAGATCACATACTTGCGGTACTTCTTCGGCATGTACCGCCTCACCTCGGCGAAGAGGGTTTGATACTCGGTGCAGGGTGCGCCCAAGCCGGGAGCGTTCTGAAGCGCTGAGAAAGCGTCGCCAAGTGTTTGCCGAAATCGCTCCGCGTTGGCCGGGCTATCGATGCGAAAATACAGGATGATCCGTTCGGCGTCATCCAGAGCCGCAGGGTGTATTCGCAATCGGTAACGCGCAGGCATCAGGCACTCCGACGGCGGGCGCGAGGAGCGGACTTTGTTGTGGGCGCGCCTGTGGCGGCTCGGGCGAGTCGCACCCAATCGCGGCTGGTCATTGCGCGTGCGGGACCGCTGGCGACCGCTTCGGCGAGCAATCCGTCGAGCTGATCCCATGAGGTGATCGAAGGCACGCCGGGGTCATTGGCGACACAGGCCTCTACATACGCGCTGGCATCGCGATAGCCGCGGGCCTCAACCTGACGATCAATCTGGGCCTTGATCTTCGCTGAAATCTTCAGGCGGAGCGGGACTCGATTGGGTGACTTTGCCATCACCGAATAATAGACCGCATTGACTTGGAGCTGTCTACCGCCGGCCCGTGGCATCCCGCGCCAGAAGCGCCGCGCCGAAGATACCCGCGTTCTCTTTGAGCCTGGTGCCGACAACCTCGACTTTGCGGAGTTCGTGCGGAAAGACACGGGCGCGGGTGGCATCGCGGACGGCGCGGACCCAGGGCAGGCCAAGCGCCTCTGTGAATCCGCCGCCGAGAACGATGTGCGGGAGGGAGAGAAGCGTGACGCTTCCGGCGATGGCGGTGCCAAGAAGTTCCGCGGCCTCATGGACAACGGCTTGCGTGAGCGGATCGCCGGCGCGATAGGCCTCGGCGACGTGGCGTGAGCGCAGGATCTTGTTGTTCTCGAACTGCCAGGTGAGCTTGTCTTTTTCCTTCAGGTCTTTTTTCGCTTTGTCCAGCAGCAGTTTCTTTTCGGTCTCGATGACGGCTTTGAGCGAGGAGTCGTGGCCGGAGGCGATGAGCGCGAGCAGGCGGTCGGAGATAGCCGTGCGGGAGCAGTTTTGCTCCAGCGAGCGGCGGCCGAGGGGCGCGCCGGGAAGGAGCGTGGTGTGACCAATCTCGCCAGCGGTGAAGAAACCGCCGGAATACAGCTTGCCGGACAGGATGAGACCGCCGCCGACGCCGGTGCCGATCCAGACACCGAGGGCATCTTTGGCCCCGACGATGGCGCCGCGCGGGTGGACCCACTCGCCATAGACCGCTCCGTTGACATCGTTTTCAACGACGACGCGCAGGCCGGTGCGTTTCTGGAGTTCTGCCGCGAGCGGGACGTTGGTAAAGCCGAGGTTGCCGCCCTTGAGAACGACGCCACGCGCCGAATCCACCGCACCCGCGGCGGCGATGCCGACTGCGCTCACATCGCGCGTGGTGAGACCGGCACCTTCGAGTGATTCGCGAACGGCGGCGGCGATGCGATCGAGAACGACCTTGGGGCCCTGTACGGCCTGTGTCTTTTTGTTGACGCGCGAGCCGGGCACGAGGGCGAGCTGGTCGCTCATGATGCCGACGTTGATGTTGGTGCCGCCGAGGTCGATCCCGACGATGGGCTTGTGGCGAGGGTTGGGCATGGAAGCGTGCTCCGGCCGGAAGTGGCGAGTGGAATATCGGACGAATCGAGAAAGGAATGAAGGCGGGCGTTTGCGGGAAGTGTTCGTGCGAGCGTGATTACATGGGGTTCCAAAGGATGGTTGTTGGAACGACGACCAGTTCCGGGCAGAGTGCGCGGATGTCGGATTGAATGCGTGTGAGCTCCGCGGGTGTGGCTGTTGGTGGCGGAATGGTGAAGAGCGTGCTGCCGCTGCCGGTGATGTGAAACTGCACGGGGGCCAGCGAAGCAAGTGCTGAGAGGATGGTTCCTAGCCGCGGCTGCACCATGCAGGCGGGCGCGGCGAGGTCATTGAACATGATGCCGCCCACGCCCCCAATCGCGCTCGCGTGCAGATACATGAAGCGGTCCTCGTCGATCGGTTTGGGATTGAGACGATCGAACGCCTGATAGACGGGACCGGTGGGGCATCCGAATGGCGGGATCAGCAGCAGGACGGGTTCTGGGTTGTGGCCCGAAAGTCGTTCGATGGTTTCGCCGAAGCCGGTGACGAAGGCGGGGCGCGGGGCACGCGGGGTGAAGGCGGCCGCGCGGACGCGATCGGGGGGGAGCATGGTGGGCATGTCAAGGAAGTAAGCGATATCGGAGCCCAGCGGTGCGGAGAGCGCGACGAGATCGCTTTGCACGAGGCCAAGATCAAAGAGTTGGTTCACACCCATCAGCGTGTATGCGGCATCGGAGGAGCCGCCACCGAGGCCGCCGCCGACGGGGGTGCGTTTGTCGAGCGTGAGCGCGATGGGGAGCGGACGGCGGACGTGCATTTCGAGGATCGCATGGGCACGAACGGCAAGGTCTTTCTCGATCGTCCAGTCGATGGGCGTGGGCTTTGGGGCATCCAGCGCCCAGCGGATGTCGAAGCGGCTGGGCGAGCCGTCGGGCAGGCGTTGCAGCGTGAGTGTGTCGTGCAGTTCGATGGCCACGAAGCGGGAGGCGATGGGGTGATAGCCCTTGGGTGGTTGCGGCGGACCAACCGCCAGCGCGAGGTTGAGCTTGGCGTGGGCTTTAAGCGTGAGAGAAGTGTCGTTCGGCACGGTGGCAGGATACGGGGCTTCATGGGATGTCTAGGAGAAGAGAAGAACCCGGTTCGGAGAACCGGGCCACCCGGGAGGGGGCAACAATGGGTCATGCACATCGCGGACCTTGCGCAAGCGTTGGAGATGATCGCACCCTGCCGCATGGCGGAGGAGTGGGACAATGTCGGGCTCATCGTCGGTTCAGAAACGTGGGAGGTGGGCGGGCCGGTGCTGCTGACGATTGACCTGACGGAGCGTGTGGCGGCGGAGGCGGAACGCATGAAGTGTTCGGCAGTGGTGGCGTATCACCCGCCATTGTTTCAGAGCGTGAAGCGGATCGTGGATGGGCCAGGCTCGAGCGCATCCCAGCGGGTGGCGATGCGGATGGCTCGTGCGGGCATTGCGGTGTATTCGCCGCACACCGCGCTGGACGCGGCCGCGGGTGGGGTGACGGACTGGCTCGCGGATGGGCTGGTCGGCGAGGGGACTGCGGATCGGCGGGCGATCCGGCCGCTGGCAGTACGCGAGAGCACGCAGGAACTCAAACTCGTGACGTTCGTACCCGAGGGAGAACTGGACAAGGTGCGGGCCGCTCTGGCAACGGCGGGAGCGGGAATCATCGGGAACTACACGCAGTGTTCGTTTGCAACGCATGGAACCGGGACGTTTCGCGGGAACACGGCGTCCGCCCCCTCCGTGGGAAAGCGGGGCGTGTTTGAGAGCGTGCCGGAGGTGCGGCTGGAGATGGTTTGTTCGCACCGGAATCTGGCGATCGCGATCGCCACACTCAAGCAGTTTCATCCGTATGAGGAACCGCCGATTGATGTGTATCCGTTGGAAGCGAAGCCGAATCGGAGCGTGGGTGTGGGGCGGCGGTTGATGCTGGATCATCCGGTGCCGCTGGGCGAGCTGGCGGCGCGGCTGAAGCGGCACATCGGCGGGCGCACGGTGGAAGTGGGCGCGGCGGGTGGGGACATGACGGTGGCCGTGTCGTGCATCGGCGTGGTGCCGGGTGCGGGTGAGAGTGTGGCGACGGCGGCGCGGGCGGATGGGTGCGAGGTGTTCGTCACCGGGGAGATGCGCCATCACGAGGTGTGCGCCGCGATAGCATCCGGGATGAGCGTGATCCTCGGTGGGCACACGGCGACGGAGCGCGGCTATCTGCCGATGCTGGCGCAGCGACTGGAGCAAGCGTTGCCGGGTGTGCGGGCGGTGGTGAGCACGGAGGATGTGGATCCGCTGGTGTGTAGGTAGCGCAAGCGGGATTGGTCAGTCGCGTCACATGCGTGGTATGCGACCTGTTTCAGCGCGATGGCAGAAATTATTTGCTTCCTGCGTCGGGCACACTCGCACTTGCCGGTGTTGTGAACGCCGCGCGGGAGAGATCGATGTCGCCCTCGAATGTGAATCCGACACTGGGCGTGTGAACACCGGAGTCGAAGAGTGTTTCGGCCAGCCGTCCCGGCGTGACGTAGTAGATAGAGCCGGTGAGCCGATAGTGCGACTGGCCTGCGACGAGCGATTGGGTATCGGGCGTGAGCGAAACGACGGCGGGGAGTTTGAGTTGCTGTGTGCCCAGGCGGCGAAGTGTGGACTCCGAGGAGCGTGTGCCGACGAAGACCTCGCGCCCGTTCAGGTCTAGGCGGTATTCCACGGTGCGGAGCGGGAGCGCATCCTCGTTCTCGTTGCGGGCGTCGAGTGTGAAGACCATGGCGCAGCCGTCGGGCGTGCGCTCTGTTGGCTCGGCGCGGGACATGCTCAGCACCGGCGCGGTATAAGAC
>JBKJOD010000352.1:0-2581 GCA_046593245.1 Phycisphaerales bacterium | reverse complement strand
ACAACTCGCTTCCGGTGCAATCGTCACACGGTTGATATCAAACACGCCATCCAGCGTCTCGGTCGTGCTTCCCACCACGGTCGCGCCCGACATGCTCGCCGCGATCACCGACCACGCCACCTCGCGCGGCGTGCTGCTCGCGAATCACGCCTGGCCGATTCAGGATTCCGCCGCGGGTGTCGAGCAACCCATCGGCATCGGCCTGGACCCGGCAACCGCGTTCGCATCCGGTGCCGATCCTGTTTCTATCGCCGCACAGCTTGGCAAACGGCTCGTTTGCGCGCGATTGAGTGACCTCGCTGGTTCCAACACCATCGGTGCCAGCCGCGTCGTTCCCGGCAACGGTCGCCTCGACCTGAACGCCTATCTCGCCACGCTCTCAACGATCGGCTACGAGTCGCACGCCATACTTGACCTCACGGGACTGCGCGACACTGCACAGGCAATCGCGGAGATGGAACAATCCGTTTAGACTCGGAACTCGGCACTAGTCCCCTCACATCCCTGCCAGCACATCATCCGGTATCTCGGCGTTCATATACACCTTCTGCACATCGTCGTTGTCTTCCAGCGCCTCCACCAAGTCGATCGTCTGCTTGGCGATCTCTCCCGCCACCGCGGTGAACGTCGTCGGGATCTGCTCGATGCGTGACTCCGCAACCTTCAGCCCTGCGTTCTCAATCGCCTGACGAACGGCAAGAAAGTTTGCGACCGACGCCAGCACCGTGAAGGTCGGTTCGTCGTCATCCCCATCAAACTGCACATCGTCCGCCCCGGCACCCGCGGCCACCTCGAACAGCTTCTCTTCCGCGCTCGCAGGTGCATTCACCACGATCCGCCCCTTGGTCTCGAAGATGAACGAGACGCACCCGGTCGTGCCGAGATTGCCGCCGAACTTGCTCAGAATCAGGCGCAGATCGCCAGCCGTGCGGGCTCGGTTGTTGGTGAGCGAATCGATGACCATCGCCACGCCGCCCGGGCCATACCCCTCGTAGCGGCACTGCTCGTAGTTCTCGCCCTCGCCGCCGCCCGCGCCCTTCTTGATGGCGCGTTCGAGATTGGGTTTGGGGACGTTGTGGTACTTCGCCTCGTCGATTGCCGTGCGGAGCGCGAAGTTGAAGTCGGGATCCGGGCCGCCGGAGCGTGCGGCCATCATCACGGCGCGCAGGCACATCGTCCACGCCTTGCTGCGTCGCCCGTCGGTGACGAGCTTCTTGCGCTTGATCTTGCTCCACTTGTTGTGGCCGGCCATGCGTGACAACTCCGCCGCGATCTCACCAACGACTCATCGACCCGAACGCTTCTTGATCGAACTCTTGCCCGCTCCCCCGCCCCCACGTTCATTCGCTTTCTTCTTCTTTCGCAGCGGGCGCGTCGCGGCAAGCTTTGCTTTTCGTGCCGCCTTGCGGGCCGCCTCCTGCTCGCGCCGCACGTGCTCGGCCACCGGCTGGTGCGGCGGGCGCAGGTCCGCCAGATGCGAATCCGCTGGCTGATAGTTCGCCTCATCCGCCCACCGCTGCAGCAGCAGATACACCTCGGGCAGTTCGCCCGCGCGGGCCTTTTTCTCCAGCGTGCTCGCCGCGTCCTCGACGGTCGAGTCCGCGCCGACCACCTTCGCCTCGATCAGTCGTCGATGGATCCGCGAATCCACCGGCGCGGCGTGGTGCGAGAGCGCGAGCAGGCAGACGCGGGCCGCGACGAAGGACGGCACGCCGTCAATCTTCTCCAGATGCTCGCGGGCTTCCTTGCGACCCAGCGCGGCCAGCGGCTCCAGTGTGACGCGATGCTCACGTGAGAAGATGACGTTCAGTGCGGTCCGCAGGCGCAGGGCTCGCTCGGGAGCCCGTGGATACCGCTCGCCGATGATCCGCACCACCTCATCGGGCATGCAGGCGCGAAGCTCGTTGAAATCGACGATCGCAGTCTCCAGGCGTTTGAGCGCTTGAGACGCCTTCACGCTCGTGCTCTCCCAGAGCAGGAACGACCTGAGGAAGCACCCCAGCACCGGCTCGCCGGGATCAAACGAGCAGCACGTCGGGGATTGCGGCGTGGCAAGCTCATCGGCGAACTGGGCGCGCAGCGTCTTGAGCAGCGCGGCCAGTTCCTTGCTTGTCTCGCCTGCACTCACGCCCGGGGGCTCCTTCATACGCGCTCGCCGCCGGAGTCATTTGCTGGCGGCGTCGCGGAAGGATCATTGGCCGCATGTCCGTCATCGTCCGGATCCGTCGGCAGTGGGGGGGTCTGTTCGCGGGCCTTCGCCAATGCGATGAACACCTCGCCCTGGTGCTTGATCGACTTGTCCAGCCGGAACTCGATCACCGGTACCTTGCGGATGGCCATGAGTTCAGCGGCCTGATGGCGGATGTGGCGAGAGGCGTGACGGAGGGCGTGCATGGTCAGTTCCGCCTTTTCCTCCGGATACACCGAGACAAACGCCGTCGCGTTGGCCATGTCCTGCGCGACATTCACGCGCAGCACGCTGATAAGCCCGCCCGCGCGAGGATCGTTCAGCCCCCGTGAGATCACCTGCTGGATCGCCCGGGCCATGGTGGACTCGATTTTTTCGATGCGGTGGGTCATG
>JBKJOD010000424.1:0-5696 GCA_046593245.1 Phycisphaerales bacterium | reverse complement strand
GGCTTCGGAGACATTCGTGTGCTGGCGGCCATCCCCTTCCGCAAGGGGTAACGCCCGAGAACCCGGCCGTGCAAACCGGACATCTCACACCCCAACATCGGCCAAGCCCTTGCAAGAGCCGCAGGAATCAGTCATACTTTGAAAGACGAGTTTCCAGAGTCTGGGCCGCTCGCGTGTGGAAATGACAGCAGCCGACAATCGTCGTGCCCCGCTGACGCTGAGTCCGAGTGAGGAAAGGCCGCGCCATGTACGAACTTGTGATCTGCTGCACCAATGGCAAACCGCTGAAACGATTCGATCTGTCGCGCGCCGAGACGGCCCGCAAGCGGATCATCGTCGGCCGCGCTGAAGATTGCGATGTCCGCATCGCCTCCTCCGCTGTGAGCCGGCACCACTGCGTCATCGAGCCCGATGGAGATGACTGGATCATCCGCGATCTGGGCTCGACGTTCGGTCTGGAGTTTCAGGGCGTGAAGATCGAGCAGACCGATGTGAAAGACGGGCTGGAAGTCCGCATCGGCCCCGCAGTGCTGAAGTTTCAGGCCGCTGCCACCCGCGTCGCCGCCGAGATCGCCCGCGAAATGGGCGAGCCGCGCTGACATTTCGGATGTCCTGCTTTCCACATCCGACATCGTCCATCCCACACCCGACATTCCCCCTACGCTCTCCCCTTCCGAATCGCACGATGGGACAGGGGATTGGAACGCCGCACATGGCCCAAGTTCGTCATTTTCTCACCATTGCCGATACGTCTCCGGAGTTTCTCCGGCGCACGCTGCACCGCGCCATCTCGCTGCGCACGCGCCCGGAGCCAACGCTTCTGGCCCGCAAAACCCTGCTCTGCCTCTTCGAAAAGCCCAGCTTGCGGACGCGCGTTTCCTTTGAGCAGGCCATGCGCAAGCTCAGTGGGGATGTCATGAGCATGACCGCGGGCGAGGTCGGCATCGGCGGGCGCGAGTCGCCACAGGATGTCGCCCGCGTGGTCTCTTCGATGGTCGATGGCGTCATGGCGCGTGTCATGCAGCACCAGACGCTGGAGCAGTTCGCCAGCGTCTCCAGCGTGCCGATCATCAACGGGCTGTCCGATTACGCGCATCCAGCACAGGCGCTGGCCGATGCGCTCACGATCATCGACGAGTTCAGCCCCGGCAATGTCGCGGGCGTGAAGGGCCGCACGGTGGCGTTCGTTGGTGATGGCAACAACGTCGCCCGTTCGCTCGGCGTCATCTGCGCTCACCTCGGCATGACGTTCAACATCTGTTCCCCGGCCGGCTACGAGTTGGAGCAGGAATGGGTCGAGAAGATCCGCGCCTTGGTCCCCGGCTGCAAGATTCAAGTCATGGATGACCCCGCCGAGGCCGTGTTGCA
This sequence comes from Phycisphaerales bacterium, assembly GCA_046593245.1. Taxonomy (GTDB): domain Bacteria; phylum Planctomycetota; class Phycisphaerae; order Phycisphaerales; family UBA1924; genus UBA4658. Next base: position 4,328 of record JBKJOD010000424.1, on the reverse strand, counting down.
CGCGGATGCCATCTACTGCGACACCTTCGTTTCCATGGGGCAGGAGGGCGAGCGCGCCGAGCGCATGGCCGCGTTCAAGCACTACCAGGTGAACGCGGAACTCATCGGCCAGGCCCCCCGCCACGTCATCATCCTGCACTGCCTCCCCGCCCACCGCGGCATCGAAATCACCGACGAAGCCATGGACGGCCCCCGCTCCCGCGTCTTCCCCCAAGCCAAAAACCGCATGGATGCCCAGATGGGGCTGCTGGCGGAACTGCTGGGATAGGAAGAGGATTCACCGCGGAGGGCCACGGAGAACGCGGAGAAAACAGCTCAGAGCCCAAAGGATCGCGTCCTTCAAGACGCGATCTTTTACCATCCACCCGAGCGATGGCCGATGCCCACCTATCGCCTTTTCTGCTTTTGGCCTTTCCCCGTTCTTCTTCCCTCCGCGCTCTCCGCGGCCCTCTGCGGTGAACCCTCTTCGAGCCCCCATGAGCACTGACACCCCCATCGATACGGACTCCCTCCTCCTCATCGTCGTCGGCGCCCACCCCAAGGCCGAGCAGGCCGATCGCCCGATCGCGTACATGCTCCGCCAGCACATCAGCAAGTGGCTGGCCCGCAAGTTCGACGGCGAGGAGGTGCCGCTCAACCCCCTCGTTGTCACTGATGTCTGGTATCTGAACGACAACTCCCTCCGCCGCTGCCCCGCGATCGCTATCGGCGCTCCCGGCGTGAACGCTCTCAGTGCGTACCTCGGCGACAAAGTCCCCAGCGCGTTCTGCGTGGATGAGCAGTTTATGGTGCAGATGGACCTGGAGCTCAACGACCTCGTCGCCGTCTGTTGGGGTGTCAGCACCGAGGCCACAGCCCAAGCCGTCGAGGCGTTCCTTGATCGCTACGTCGATGATTTCATGGAAGCCGCCACACGAGCAAAGGCGCTGTAGCAAAACAGAGGCGCGGGCGCAAGCCCGGGCAGCTCCACGTTCGCCGCGCGGCCACGCACGGGCTTGCGCCCGCGCCTCTGTTCGACGTTACACAGTGGCCCTCAGAACATGGGCAAGATGCCCATTCCACAACTCAAGCACTGGCAAGATGCCCGTGCGACGCTCAACTGCTCCCCCGCCGCATCCCATCCAGCCCCTCCGGAAACGGATAGCTCGGAAACACGCCGACATTGCCAAACCGCCAATGTGCGGGCGCGGGGTACACATCGCCGCGGAACCCTGCTTGATACATCGTCCGCAGCACCGCCTCGAAGCTCGGCTCTTTCCCATCCGGCCCGAGCAGCTTGTTCGCCCGCGCGTTCAGGAATGAGACGCTCGCCACCGGCAACCGCTCCTTGCGCCCGCGCAGCATCTTCACCACCGTCGCGAACCCGCGCGACAGATCTTCCAGCGTAAAATGGTCCCTTCCGTGCGGCCGCAGCAGCCCGAGCACCAGCAGCGAGTCCAGGTCATACTTCAGCACATACGGCTCGCGATCCCGGGCCGCGTGGATGCTCACCGAGTCCTGAAACATCTTCGCGAAACTCGTCACGCCCTTGGCCGTCCATTGGCTCGCGGGAATCAGGTCCACGAGTTGAGCCACGATGCCATGCGAGTTGTCCGCATCGTTCACTCCGCAGATCACGGCGCGATATCGCTCATCAAGCATGTCGCGGAGCATGTCCTGCCCCCACAGGATGCGGATGCGTTCCAGCCCCGGCCCGATCCCCGCCCCGATCGCCCCCGCCGGCAGCAGCGAGACGCGATCGGGAAACGTCTCCACACCCATGAGCATCTCGCCCTCATCGTCATACAAGCGGCCTTGTGGGCGATTCGTCGGTTGGTCCGTAGCCATCGGCATGCTCCTTTTTGTGGCATGGGCCTACTGGCCCATGTGCCTTTCGTGGCACGGCTCTCCTGAGCCGTGTTCGGGCCGCCCCGGCCCGAGCTTTCTGGTCCGCGTGCCTCGCGGGTCAACCATATTCACACTTCGGACGAACCGCCCGGACCCGGGCAAGCAAGCCCTGCCACACCCATCAATACATATTCGTCACCCGCGCGCCGGGATAAAACCGCCCCAGCATCATCCGCCAATCCTCGCCGCGCTCCGCAAACGCCTTCGCGCAGTATTGGCACAGCCCCACGCCATGCCCGAAGCCGCGCCCGGTGATCGTTACCTTCTCCCCCTTGATCACCACCTCAAAGTCGCTGCTGTGCACGCGCGTTCGGCGATCAATATCCGGCACGGTCAGCGGAACAGCCGGTGCCGCAGGCACGCCCCGGGCAGTCACCGGCTTCGCGCTCTCGCCCGCGCCACCGAATCCCATGATGTCCCCCGTCTCTACCGCCACCCGCGGCGGGCGTTGCTTTGCTCCGCCCGGCCCATCCACATCATCCATCGGCGCCAGCGTGATCTGCGACCCGTTCGCATTGGTGTTACATGCCAGCCGCAGTTCTTCCGCCGAGAGCATGTGCTGCGCACCAGAACTCTCTGAGACCCGATACTTGCTCGGCCGCCCGTCTGAGTTCAGCAGCGCGATCTCGATCGAGCGCACATCCTTGATCTTCTTCACCGGATGGCCGAACCGCTCGCCGAACCATTTCATGCGCTGCGCCAGCTCCCAGCGCGGCCGCTCCACGTTCCAGCGAAACAGCGGCGATGCCTGACACGCAAAGTCCCGATGGTGCTCCTGAATCGGCCCCGCGAGGTTGTACTCAAACCCCGGCCCGATCGGCCATGTGTCCTTCGCCGCGGCCGTTCGCCCGCCGCAGGTGCTTGAGAAATACGTCCGCAGCAGTTTGTCCCCATCCAGCAACACCACGCCACGCGTGGAGCGCACCGCCTCACGCGCCGTCGCGTTGGTGGTAGTGCCGCCATAGACCTGATCGCGATCGTTGGATTCCACGTCATACGCCGCCGCCACGCTCCGCTGTCGCTCGTGCAGCGCGTAGGTCCGCGCCGCGACCGCCTGCGCCTGATACGCCGCGAGGGGCCATCCGGCGAGCATCTCCTTGGCCACCACCCCCGGCAGGTAGTCTTCGATGTTCACGAAATCGACGACATCGAACGTGTCACTTCGTATATCCGTGCGCGAGCTCAGCCGCACCGTTCCCGGATACGACGTCCCGTTCACGCTCAGCGTCTGCCCCGCGACCGAAGGCAGCACCACCAGTGAAAGCGTCGCCCCGTACGAGTGGGCCATGCCGCCCACACCCCCGCCCGGCGTCGCACCCGCCACCCCCGGCACGCCGATCTCCGCCACCTGCCATTGACCGCTCTTGAGCGCAACGCTCACGCCCGCGCGTTTCTCCGTCTTCGCGCCCGGCGAGAGTGTCGTCGCCCCCTTCGGCTCGCCTTGTCCGATCTCCACGCCTCCCGGGCACGTGATGCGAACCGTGTCCGCTCCGGAAACAATCCGCACCCGCATCTGCGGCTCGGAGGTCGGCAGCGGGGCGCTCATCACACTCGTGACCGCAGGAGCCGCGCCGATCGTCGATGTGCCGTGCGACTCCACACCCGGATCCAACCGGGGCATGCTCGCCGACTTGGTGATCGGCTTCGGCGTCGTGCGGCTCGCCGTGCGCGACGACACCTCGCACGATGCGAGCGCGACCGCCACGGTGATTCCCGCGATGCCGATCAGCCCCGCCAACCCAACACCCAGCGCGGCCCTGGCCCCGCCCGCTTGTTCAATTATTTGTGCCATGTTCAAGCCCATTCCATCGAGCCGTTTCACGCGCTGCCAGTACAGTTTCGCGCACCATTTCAGCAGGCCTCATGCCCGCACTTTTCATACCCCTCCACGCCCTTACGCCTGCGCTCTTTTTTCTCCCGGCGGCACACCGATGTCCTCGTTCCAAAGCTCCGGCCGCGCCGCGATGAACTCCCGCATGATCGCCACGCAGCGCGGATCGTCCAGCACCCGAACTTCCATTCCGGCCTGCTTCAGCCAATCCTCGCGCCCTTGAAACGTTTTGTTCTCGCCAATGATCACCCGCGGTATCCGATGCAGCACCGCCGTCCCGCTGCACATGGCGCACGGGCTCAGCGTGCTCGCCAGCGTCAGCGTGTGCCAGTCGCGCCGCCGTCCAGCGTTGCGAACACACGCCGTCTCCGCGTGCGCCGTTGGATCGCCCTCTTGCACGCGCAGGTTGTGACCCAGAGCGATTACCACGCCTTGTGCGTTCACCAGCGCCGACCCAATCGGTATGCCGCCCTCATCGCGACTCTTGAGCGCCTGCGCGTACGCCGCCTCCAGTGCCAATCTGTCAATCTCATCCTGCGTCATCCCATCATCCTATTTCCCCCCCTCCTCCCCCGATGCCCCGATCCCTTGATCCCTTGATCCCTTGATC